>CAZHLB010000289.1:0-8186 GCA_964533005.1 uncultured Saprospiraceae bacterium | reverse complement strand
TAATTGGTTTTCAATACTTTATGATGTTTGATTTTCTGTTGTAGGGTAGTGTAAGCTTGACTATCCGCTTTGAAATAGCCCAGTCCTTTGTTCGTATTTGAATAAACAAAACCCCTCCTGGAATGCCCAACAGGTCTATTTGCTGTCCTTCCAGGAGGGCTTCCTTCCTTTGTAACCGACCCATGCAATCCAAAATGCTCAACTGAGCGCCGTCCGACAGGTTGCCCTGGATTTCAAGAAATTCACCAGCCCGATTAGGAAAAATCGAAATCTCCTCTTTTGCCGGTTCTACATTGGTGACAGGCAACCCACAAGTTTCCATCACTTGCCAATAATCGAAGCAACCGGTCTGATTGTCGTCTATGTAGTTCCATCCTCCTGCGCCCAAATAATTGCAAACGATGGGAAAATTGCAGATTGCCAGCGAGTGATTGCCAATAAGTTTGAGGCTGGATATCTGCCCCTGGTTCAGAGAGACGAAGGTAAACGCAGCATTGTCTAATCCGCTAAGGCTTGTCAAAGCGGTGCAGTTTTCTATTTCAAGTTTTTTGTGGATGAAGTCTAATTTTTCCAGCCCGTGGAGGCTTGTCAAGGAGGGGCAATTTTGGATTATCAATTCCTCTATGGCGGAGTCAAGCATGGACAATGCGCTAAGGCTAGTTAGGGAGGGACTGTTAACCAGCTTGAGTGTATTTCCAACGTGGTTGAGATTCTGTAAACCGTCGAGGCTTGTCAGCCCAATGTTGGTACCGATGGTAAGAGAGTATTTTACAGATTGTAAGTTGCCCAAGCCACTCAGGTCGGGAACGTCAAAAAATGAAGCACTGCCGACAGATACAAGATTCGACAAGCTGTCCAAACTCGCCAGTTGTTGATTTTGGCTAAAAGCTAGTGATCCACTGATTGAAACAAGCTTATGAAAGGCGTCGAGGTGAGTCAGGGCAGCATTCCATGAAATGCCAATACCGCCAGCAGAAGTAAGGTTGCGAAAACCATTGATGCTTTTTAGGGAAGGATTTTTAAAAATAGTGATGCTCTCTCCAATTGAAACAAGACTGTCGAGGCTGGACAAACTCTCCAAATCTGGGTTTGTAGTAATGGAAATATCTTCTCCAACCCATCCGAGATTTTCCATACCTGCCAGGCTTTTCAAACTTTCGTTTTCATCCACGTCAAAATCTCCGCCAACCGAAGCAAGGCTGTTCAGTCCTTCGAGGCTCGTCAGGAAGCTGTTGTTGGCGATTCGAAACATACCGCCGATGGACGTGAGATTGTCCAAGCCAAGTAAACTGGCACCCTCGAATGTAATTCGTAAATCTCCACCGATAGATGTAAGAACATTCAAACCGGTGAGGTTGGTAATCTGGTTGCCAGTGATGGCAACGTCTCCCAAAATGTTTGAGCAGCCAGGATGATTTGCCTGAAAATTGTCCACCTGGTCTTGCGTTGAAAAGTTAATGCCTGCCGGAAGGCAATCTTGGCTTAACAAGCCCAAAGTCGTGGCAAGAAGCAGAAGAGAAAAGGTGCATTTTTTCATGCCTCCAATTTAGCAAAACCTGTCCTTGTGGAAAACTCGCTCTCACCATTTTTTCCCATCTTCTATCTTCGCCGCCCAAATTATGCGGCTCAAAACGCTCGAAATCAAAGGCTTCAAGTCTTTTGCCGACGAAACGGTGATTCATTTCAGCGAAGACGTCATCGGCATCGTCGGTCCCAACGGCTCCGGGAAGAGCAATGTGGTGGATGCCGTGCGTTGGGTGCTCGGCGAGCAAAGCAGCAAGGAATTGCGGCTCGACCAGATGGCAAACGTCATTTTCAACGGCACGAAAAATCGCAAACAAGGCGGTCTGGCGCAGGTGACTTTGACTTTTGAAAACACCAAAAACGTCCTGCCCACCGAATTCTCCAGCGTCGCCATCACCCGCATGCTTTATCGCAGCGGCGAAAGCGAGTACCGGCTGAACGGCGTTCCCTGCCGGCTCAAAGACATCACCAACCTTTTCATGGACACGGGCATCGGCTCGAACTCGTATGCCATCATCGCCCTCGGCATGGTGGACGAGATTTTGGCGGACAAGGACAATGCCCGCCGCCGGATGTTTGAGCAAGCCGCAGGCATTTCCAAGTACAAAATCAGGAAGCGAGAAACCCTCGCCAAGTTGGATGCAACCTCCGCCGACCTGGAGCGGGTCGAAGATTTGCTCTTTGAAATCAACAACAACCTCAAAACCCTCGAACAGCAGGCGAAGCGTACGAAACGCTATTTTGAACTGAAAGACGAGTACAAACAGGCAAGCATCAAGCTGGCTGTGCTGAAATCGGAGACCCTACGCTCGCAGTACAAAGACATTCAAACCCGCCTGCAAAAAGAGGAAGACCGCTACCGCCAAATCGAAGTGGAACAGCGGCAGGCGGAGGCAAAATTGGAGGCGGAGCGCAAGTTGCACCTCGACAAAGAAAAGGCATTGAGCGAGCGCCAACGTGAACTAAATCAATTGGTTGGGCGCATCCGGGGCATGGAAAACGACAAAAAAATCCTGGAACAGCGCATCGTTTTCACCGAGCAAAACAAGGCGAAGGCTAACGAGCAAATCATCATCGCCAACAGCCGCATCGCCACGTTGGAGCAGGAAATCGGCGACTACCGGGAAAATTTGACCGAAGAAAAACGCCTCGAAACAAAGCTCGAAGACCAGCTTTCGGCGGCTGAAAAAAATCTGAACGACATTCGGCAAAGCCACTCCTCGCTGAAAGCTGATTTGGACACCATCATGTCCAGCCAGCAAGCGGTGGAGCGGGAACTGTTCGAATTGGAAAAACAGAAGGCGGTCAACGCCAACCAAATCGAGAGCCTCCGCCGGGACATCGAACGAAGCGAGGAAGAGGTGAAAAATAGAACAGCGGAGATTGAAAATTTGAAATTGAAAATCAAGGAGTTGGAAGGGGAGGAGGCGAAGCGGCGCAAGCACCTCGAAGAACTGGAACACGCTGAAGAAGTCCGCCGGGAAAAAATCACGCAAGGCGAAGCCCAACTCGACGACCTGAAAAACCGCATCCAAAAAATCCACCGGGAACTCGACGCCAAGCGCAACGAGCACAAGCTGACCAAAAGCATGGTCGAAAGTTTTGAAGGTTTCCCCGAAAGCATCCGGTTTTTGAGCAACGCCAAAAACTGGAACAAAGGCGCCTCGCTGCTTTCCGACCTAATTTACGTGGAGGTGGATTACCGGGTCGCCATCGAGAATTTTCTGGAGCCATACCTTAATTATTATGTCGTGCAGAATTTGGAGGAAGCCTACGCCGCCGTCCAGCTTTTGCACTCGGCACAAAAAGGCAAGGCGAATTTTTTCATCCTCGATGCTTTCAAAAATTACTCGCCGCCCATCACTTTGCTGCCCGGCGACATCAAGCCCGCCTTCGACCTGGTGCAGTGCGACCCTGCTTTCCGTAACTTGGTAAATTACCTTTTGGAGAACGTGATTGTGATTGAAAGTGAGGAAGTTGCGAAGCAATTGCCCAGCGACAACATGACGCTGTTGAGCAAGAGCGGCAGGTTTATCCAAAAAAAATACAGCCTGAGCGGCGGCAGCATCGGCTTGTTCGAGGGCAAAAAAATCGGACGGAAAAAGAACCTGGAAATTTTGGAAGCAGCCATCAAACGGGGCGAGCAGGAGGAGGACAAGCTATCGAGCGAGCTGTACAATTTGAAATCCAGCATCGAGCAATTGAAGGCGCAGCAAGGCAGGCAGCAAATCCACCACGAGCAACAGGCGCTGAATAAATTGGCTCAGGAAAGGGTCTCGTTGGCTGCCCGATTGGAAAGTTTCGAGACCTACCTCCGAGAGGTGGACGCCAAAAAAACGCAGGCGGCGCAACGTATAGTTGATTTGGAAACAGCTAACCAAAACATTGAAAACCAACTGGTTGAAAAGCTAACGAAGGCAACCGAAGCCCGCAAAAACATCTCCAACGCTGATGTTTCCTTCCGCCAGGCAGCCGAGCAACTGAGCCAGGCGAGCGCCAATTTCAACTCAACGAACATCGAATTTATCAAGCAGCAAAACAAGGTGAGCGCCTTGCAACGGGAGCTTTCTTTTCGGGAAAAACAGTTGGATGAAAGCCGCACAGCCCTCGCATCCAGCCAAAAAACCCTCGACCAATCGGCACAGGAAACGGCAGACGTGAACGACCATATTGAAAATTTGCAAAGGGAATTGTTCGCCGCCTACGACCAGCGCAAAGAAAAAGAAAGCCACCTGACCGAGGTGGAGCAAGCCTTTTTCCAAGCCCGCAGCGGCATCCATGAAACGGAAGACGCCTTGCGCAAACTGAACAAGAGCCAGACCGATTGCCAGATTGCCATCAATAATTTGAAGGACAAGTTCAACGACGTGAAATACCAGTTGACGGCGGTGGCAGAGCGCCTGCGCATCGAATTCAGCCTGAGCATCAACGACCACGAGGCTTTAACTTTAAACGAAGAAGAAAAAGGCAAGCTGGACGAAACCGACCTGCAACTCAAAGTCGAGCGCATGAAAAACCGTCTCGACAACTATGGCGAAATCAACCCCCTTGCAGTCGAAGCCTACGACGAAATGAAATCCCGCCACGACACCATCACCGAGCAGCGGGACGATATTTTGAAAGCCAAAGCTGACCTGCTGGAAACCATTCGGGAAATCGAAGAGACCGCCACTGCTCAGTTTTTGGATGCATTTGGCAAAGTGCGCCTATATTTTATCGAAGCCTTCCGCAGCCTTTTTACGGAAGACGATGCGGCGGATTTGATTTTAATGAACCCCGAAAACCCGCTCGAAAGCGGCATCGAAATCGTCGCCAAACCAAAAGGCAAGCGCCCGCAGACCATCAACCAACTTTCCGGTGGAGAAAAAACCTTGACTGCCACGGCTCTCCTCTTTGCGCTTTACCTTCTCAAACCAGCGCCCTTCTGCATCTTCGACGAGGTGGATGCCCCGCTGGACGACGCCAACATTGAGAAGTTCAACGGCATCATCAAGCGGTTTTCAAATGACAGCCAGTTCATTATCGTCACCCACAACAAGCAAACGATGGCGGCAGTAGATGTGATTTATGGCGTTTTTATGCCGGAGCAAGGCGTTTCCGCAGTCACGCAAGTTGATTTCAGAGATTTGCAACACAATGTAAAACTGGAAGCAGTGGAAGGATAAAAAATGTTGGCATCCTGTTTGCAACATTGGGTTAACCGAATATTTTTTGTTGACGTGCTTCATTTTTTGATTCCTTTCCAAATGTTCTCCACACACTGAAAGTCCTTTTTTTCCCCCGCTCTTACTCCCCGTAAGTTTCTTCCTCTTCACTATTATTTTTTTCTAACCATGAATAGCTCACGCTTAAACATGGCAAAGCTTGGTGCATGCCTGCTTTTTGCCTGTTCGTTTTTTCATTCCACAACAAATGCAGCCATACTGACCGCAACTGCAAGCGGCAACTGGAACTCAAATTCCACCTGGGATTGTGCTTGCCAACCATCCATCGGCGATGAAATTTACCTCCCCACCGGGGTCACTGTCACAATTCCGAACAGCATTGTGATTGACCTTTCGACGAGCGGCACGACGAATGTCCACATCACGGGTGGTACGCTCGTTTTTGGCAACAACATCTCTTGCCTGATGCTCTCTTCAACTTCTGTTTTGAATTTTTGGTCGGGCACGATTGACCCTGGCAACAGCAATGGCAGCCCACACTCCTACATTCGAATCGGCACTTGCTCCAACGGAAATTGTGATTATACCAAGGATGAAATTCTGAGTGCCGTTCCGCCAGTCGCCTTCACCAACAACGGCACTTCTTCCTTGCTACCGGTAGAGTTGAAATCGTTCAGCGCCAGGTTGCTCGACGAGCGGATAGCATTGGAATGGGTCACCGCATCCGAGCAAAACAACAGCGGCTTCGAGGTGCAACGCTCCAGCGATGGCGTTGATTTTCAACGCATTGGCTGGCTCGATGGTAACGGCACAACGACTGAAGAACACCGCTATATATATACTGACCCGGTGCCGAAATTGGGTTTCAATTATTATCGCCTGGTGCAAATGGACTTTGACGAGCAAACTTCTGCCTCGCCGGTGCAGGTGGTAAAAATGGACAAGGCAAAAAACAAACTATCACTGAAAATGAGCGCCGGTGAAAACCTACTTCGGATTTCGGTGCCGCAGGCAGAGGGTGGCTGGAGTCAGGCAGAAATTTTTGACCTGAACGGCAGGTTCGTCGCTAAGAAAGACATCGGCGAAGGAGAAATGGAGGTGGACTTTGATTTAGCAAGCTTGCCAAAAGGTTGGTATCTGGTAAGAGTCGGAGCTTTGACGCAGACTTTTGTAAAGTTTTAAAAGTTGGTTTTCGCAGAGCGCAACTGAGCAATTCGAGCCAAAATTGGAAGGACGGCGGTGGAAATTTCATTTCCCACCGCCGCCCTTCCAACTTCGGCTCGCACCTTTTTGCCCGATTTGAAAAGTTTCCCTCCAAAAAAAATCCTGATTGCTCACTTCAAAAAAACACTACCTTAGCCGCAACTTTAGAGCTTACCCGACCGATTGTATAAAGAGCAACTTATTCAGAACTGCCTTTGATTTTTCCCGAGAAGGTTTCCCTTCATCTACCTTCGAATCAAACTAAAGCGTACATCTAAGTCTCAACTGGCTCATATCTATCCATCGCCCTTTTCAAAAGATTGGTTGACAGCTAATTCCGAGGCACGCCTCGCTGCATAGCTTATTTAATTTTAATCAAAAACAATTTTTGACTATGAACCCAACTCGACACATTGTGATGCGGTCGTTCGGCTGCAAATTCATTTCTGTCCTGTTTTCCTTCCTGTTTTTCGCCGGTTTGGCAAGCGCCCAGCTTTCCGTTTCCATCAGCGGAGTAAGTCCTACCTGCAATGGTTGGACAAATGGCTCCGTGACGGCTACGGCTACGGGCGGCATTGCCCCTTACACGTATAACTGGAGCAACGGCGTCGTCGGCGCTGTCAACGGCGGGCTTGGAGCAGGTACCTACTCGGTGACTGCCACCGATGCAAACAATCAAACGGCAACTGCCATTTTCACCTTGACGCAACCGGCTGCGCTGACCGTGAACGTTGTATTGGCAAATGTTTGCAGCGGCAACGGCAACGCAACGGCAAGCGTTAGCGGCGGTGTAGCTCCTTACTCGTATGCTTGGAGCAACGGCGCATCGGGCGCATCGGTGACTGGCTTACCCGCTGGTTTTCAATGCGTTACCGTGACGGACGCCAATGGCTGCCAGGCTATTGGCTGTACAAACGTGGCAGCGGCTTTGAGCATCAGCATGGTTGTAAAAGGCATTGCCTGTTTCAACTTTTGCGACGCCAGCGTGGAAGCGGTGGTGACCGGCGGAACGGGCCCCTACACTTATTCATGGAGCAACGGCGCAACCGGCTCGGTGAATGAAAACCTGGGACCCGGCACGTACTCAGTCACCGTCACGGATGCCAACGGTTGCACCATCACAGGAAGCGCCACAGTTGGCAATCCATTGCCCATTTTCATTGACATTTCCGTCACCAATCCTCCTTGCGGCGGCGGCGCAACCGGCACCGCAACAGCGACAGCAAGCGGCGGCTCCGGTCCTTACCAATTTTTGTGGAGCACCGGCGCAACAACGCCCACTATTTCAGGTCTCGCACCTGGAAGCTATGGCTTGACAGTCACCGACGCCAATGGCTGCACCGGCGCATCAGCAGCTATTATCACCCAGCAAGGCAACGTCAATTTGCAAGTGCTGACGACTGCTTCGTCGGGTTGTGGCTCACCGGATGGCACGGCTTCGGTCATCATTTCCGGTGGCACGCCTCCGTTCAACATCCTTTGGAGCAACGGTAGTACGGCATCCGACGTGCTCGGTCTTGCGCCGGGAAGCTACACTGTTGTCGTGACCGATGCGAATGGCTGCGGGGCGAGCGGCTCTGCATTCATCGCCGGCGCATCGGCAATTAACCTAAATATCACCGGCGTCAATGCAGGTTGCGCCAGCAACGGCTCCGCCAACGCCATGGTGACGCCTGGCTCTGGCACTGCGCCTTTCACGTTCCTGTGGAACACCGGCGCAACCACGCCCATCATCAATAACCTCACCGCTGGCACTTATTCCGTCACCGTGACCGATGCGGCAGGCTGCACCAA
>CAZHLB010000288.1:0-8194 GCA_964533005.1 uncultured Saprospiraceae bacterium | reverse complement strand
TTGGGACGGTAAATTCGACGGCAAGCCGCTCGACCCGGCGGTGTTTGTGTGGTTTGCGGAAATTGAATTTGTGGATGGGGAGACCGTCCTGTTCGAGGGAGGCGTGACGCTGATACGGTGAAGGCTTCCTTCTTGCGCAAGGTGTCGGGAGAAGTGCGCTACCAGGAAATTTTCCAACAGTGGTTATAATTTTTCAATCACTTTCCTCGACAGTTTGGTGGCAGCCATGATGACCTCGATTGCCACGCCATTTTGTTTAAGGGTGCGGGCGATTTCCATTTTCTCCTGGCGGCGTTTTTTCTGTTCCTCGGCTTTGGTTTTGGCTATGCCAATTTCGATGCCTCTTGCTTCGCTCCTTGCTTCGGCTCTTGCTTCACCTCTTGCTTCGCCAATTTTTAAGCCTTTCTCAAATCCTTCGATTCTGCCTTCGATTCTGCCTTCGTGTATGCCTATGTTTCTGCCTTCTTCTCTGCCTTCGTGTATGCCTATGTTTCTGCCTTCTTCTCTGCCTTCGTGTATGCCTATGTTTCTACCTTCGATTCTGCCTGCGTTGCGCTCCGCTTCAAATTCTTCGAGGTAGCTGTAGTCTTCCTCGTCGAGGACTTCCTGGTTGATGCGCTGAATGATTGGATTCATGTCTTTATCATTTTTGTACTGTTTGAAGTCCTCCTTGCGGTTGTTTGTATTTCTGGTTTTTTCCGCAAAGTCGAACCACTTGAAATATGGCGCGGCTGGTTTGTTCTTCACGATGTTTTGCTGGAAAGCAAAAATAAGGCGGTTTTTGTTTAAAAAACCCAGCGACTTGGTTTGATTGTTCAACATCTCCAGCAGTTTTTCCCGTTGCCGGGTCAATTCTTCCCAATCCTGGTTTTTCCAAAGGCTTTCATTTTTGAGAAAACTCGCCGCCTCTTCCGGCAGCATGGAGAAGTTCAAAAAATTTTCCTCCGTGCCCAGCGTGTCTTCAGCCATCCAAACCAACGTGATGACTGGCTCGACGCCTTCGTAGCTCGCCACTTTTTTTTGCAAGCCCTGTTTCGTGACGATTTCCTTCAAAGGTAAATTTTCCAATTGGAGCGCCGTAGCGACGGCAAAATACAGGTAAAACCGCTGCACGACGTCGTCGAGGTAACCCCGTTGCATTTCAATGATGACAGGTTGTCCGTCAATGATGCAGCGGAAGTCGAACTCCACGACGACGGCGGCGTCGCTCAATTTCTTTTTGACCGGCAACAATTCGATGTGCTGGATGATGACGCCGAGAAATGCCTCGAGAAATGCTTTGGCAATATCCGGGTCGGAAAAGACCTTTTTGAAAAAGCGGTCGGCGTTGAGTGGCGCTAAATACATGAGTTCTCCATAGTTTTTTCAAGCGGCGCAAGGCATTCTTCCTTGTCTTTCGCCGCCTGATTTCAAATGGAAAGTGGGGCTGCATTTCGAGTGGCAATTTGCGACCTCGATTTGCCAGGATGGTGAAATGAGGGTAAAGTCGGCTTTGAGTGAAGTCTCCGTGCTGCCAAACTCCAGTTTGGCAGTGACTCCCTTCGCCAAACTGGAGTTTGGCGACACTTTTCTCCCAAAGCCGACATGAGCCAAAATTTCCTACCCTAATCCACGACCGTAAACTTGAGCATATTCGTCCGCAGCCGCTTCGACAGCGGCATCGAGCCAATGTTGACGATGAGGTCGCCAGGTTGGAGTTTGCCGTCGTGTTTCAGAATGGTAGTCAAGTCTGAGATAGTCTCGTCGGTGCTGGTAAAACGGTCGTAATAAAAGCACTTGACGCCCCAAACCAGATTCAGCGTGGCGAGCATGTACATCCGGTCGGAGAACATGTAGATTTTGCTTTTCGGGCGGCAACTCGATACTTTGAAAGCCGTGTAGCCCGAAACGGTGACGGCGAGGATGGCTTTCGCTTCGAGTTGTCTCGCCACGTTCACGGCGTTGAAGCAAATCACGTCGCTGTGGAAAGTGCGGGAAGCCGTTCTTGGCTCCGGTTGCTTGACTTGATAATATGGATGGTTTTCCACCAGGGCGATGATTCTGCTCATCTGCTGGATGACCTGCACCGGGAATTTTCCCTTCGCCGTTTCGCCGCTGGTCATCACGGCGTCTGCGCCATCGAGGACGGCGTTGGCGACGTCGGTGACTTCTGGCCGGGTGGGGGAGGGATGCTCCATCATGCTTTCCATCATTTGCGTCGCCACGATGACGGGGCGGCTGCGCTGGATGCACTTTTGAATGATGGTTTTTTGAATCAGCGGCAACTGCTCGATGGGCATTTCGATGCCGAGGTCGCCTCGTGCAATCATGATTCCGTTGCAGCCGCTGATGATTTCGTCAATGTTTTCCACCGCTTCCGGTTTCTCGATTTTGGCGATGACTTTGGCGGGATGACCCTTTGCCGTGATGTGCTTCCAGAGGTCGTCCAAATCTTTGGGCGAGCGCACGAAGGACAAGGCAATCCAATTGACGGGCTGGGTGAGGATGAAATTCAAATCCTCCAAATCCTTCGGCGTCAGGGCGGGCAGTTTGACTTTGGTGTTGGGCAGGTTGACGCCCTTGTTCGAGTTGAGTTCTGAGCCATGAATGACTTGCAGGCGCACGACGTCCCGCTTGTTCGTTTCGATGACTTGCAGGACGATTTTGCCGTCGTCCACCAGCACCATTTCACCCACTTCCACGTCTTCCGCCAGTTCGGTGTAGCTCATGTAAATGCGCTCCATCGTGCCCAAACATTCCTCGTTGACGAAGGTCAAAACGTCGCCGGGCTTGATTGACAGAGCGTCGTTTTCCATTTTTCCGACCCTGAGTTTGGGCCCCTGCAAGTCAGCGAGGATGCCGACGTGAGTGTCGTGCTCGTCGTTGATGCGCTGGATAATTTCGATGACTTTGCGGTGCTGTTCATGCGTTCCATGCGAGAAGTTGAGCCGGAAAATATCCACCCCTGCCTCCACCAGTTCTGTCATTGTTTGGTGAGAATTACTGGCGGGGCCCACCGTTGCCACGATTTTTGTGTTCAATTCTTGAATATTCATATCTCGGTCTTGAAGGCGAGAAACCCAGGCGGCAATTGTCCAAAGCGCCGCCCACTCGCCTTTATTTGTTGCTCACATCGTCGTCCATTTCTACCGGGTGGGGTAAGTGTAATTTTTACTGCAAACCCGGCGGTCAAAAGTACGCTGCCCGGCATTTTAGACAAGCAAGAAAATTTTTTCCAATCCCATGACTTTATCTTTCTTTGCGCGCTCATTTTCAAAAATCTTAAACGAGTTCTTGTTATGTCAGAAATTGCAACTAAAGTCAAAGCTATTATCGTGGATAAATTGGGCGTGGATGAGGCAGAAGTGACGCCGGAAGCCAGCTTCACCAACGACCTCGGCGCCGACAGCCTCGACACCGTGGAGTTGATTATGGAACTGGAAAAAGAGTGGAACATCTCCATCCCCGACGAAGCGGCTGAAAAAATCAGCACCGTTGGGCAAGCCATCGCCTACCTGGAGGCTAACGTGAAGTAAGCTGAAAGGGCATTGGTTCGAGGAATTCAAGCGATGCAATAACCCTTGAATTCCTTGAACCAATCAACGAATTTTCACCTTTCCCCGGCGGCGCACTTCTACCACCTGCTGCCAAACTGTCCGCCCAAGGCGGTAAATTTTTTCAAAAAAATATGATGAGACGTGTTGTTGTTACAGGTCTTGGAGCATTGACGCCAATCGGCAACAATATCAAAGCCTACCTCGAAGGCTTGCAAAATGGCGTCAGCGGAGCGGGGTCTATCACGCATTTTGACGCTTCCAATTTCAAATGCCGGTTCGCCTGCGAAATCAAAAACTTCAACGCCGAAGACTTCATTGACAAACGTGAGGTGCGCCGCATGGACAAATTTGCCGTCTATGCCGTCGTGTCGGCAGACGAAGCCATTGCCGACGCAGGCTTGCAAAATTATGAGCAACTCAACCACGACCGGGTGGGCGTGATTTACGCCTCCGGCATCGGCGGCTTGGAGTCGCTGGAAAAAGAAATCGAGGATTTCACCAGAGGCGACGGCACTCCTCGCTACAATCCTTTCCTCATTCCTAAAATGATAGTAGATATTGCTGCGGGGCAGATTTCCATGAAATACGGCTTCCGGGGCATCAACTACGCCACCGTCAGCGCCTGCGCCAGCTCGACGCACGCCGTGATGAATGCCTTCGACGCCATCCGCATTGGCAGGAACGACGTCATCATTGCGGGCGGCTCGGAAGCGTCCATCATGAAAGTAGCGGTAGGTGGTTTTTCATCCATGAAGGCACTGTCCACCCGCAACGACGACCCGAAAACGGCTTCCCGCCCCTTCGACCTCGACCGGGATGGTTTTGTGTTGGGCGAAGGCGCAGGCACCCTGGTTCTCGAAGAATTGGAGCACGCCAAAAAGCGGGGCGCAAAAATCTACGCCGAAGTCGTTGGCGCTGCCGCAACTGCCGATGCCCATCACCTGACTGCTCCGCACCCGGAAGGTTTGGGCGCTGCCAACGTGATGAAACTGGCGCTGGAAGACGCCCAATTGAACCCCGGAGACATTGACTATATCAACGTTCACGGCACTTCGACGCCCCTCGGCGACATAGCTGAGGTGAAAGCGATTCAGCAGGTTTTTGGCGAGGCAGCCTACGGGCTGAACATCAGTTCGACCAAGTCCATGACAGGTCACCTGCTTGGCGCAGCCGGTGCAATCGAAGCGATAGCCAGCGTTCTGGCAATTAATTCTAATTTTGTTCCGCCAACCATCAACCATTTCACCGACGACCCGGATTTAGACAACCGCCTCAATCTCACTTTCAACCAAGCCCAGGAGCGCAAAATCAGGGCTGCCCTGAGCAACACTTTCGGCTTCGGCGGGCACAATGCCTCGGTGATTTTGAAGCGGTTTGAAGAATAAAAATTGTTGATTGTTGATTGCTAATTGTTGTAGGGACGTCGTCCCTACAACAATTAGCAATCAACAATCAACAATTTTTGGCTCAGGACAGCGGGAAAGCTCGCAAGGAAAGAGCGTTGAAATGATGTTTCCACCAGGTGCGATTTACGGTTTACCCCACTTGAAATCTGCTTGCATTTTGGAGAGCCAACCCTTTCCAAAATCCAAGCTCTTCCAAGTATAAAGCACGAATCATAAACCGCAAACAAGGGCGTCTATCTTCCCCTTTTTCATCGTTTTCAACTTTTCTTTTCCGGCAACAGCTCACCTCTACTTTCCTGATTTTCAATTTTTTAGAACAGAAGGGAAAACTGTTTCAGGCAAACAGGCTTGGGACAAGCTTGAACCTTTTTGCAAAAATCCGTTGGGAGCGGCTGGCTCGTTCCGGCGATTACCAAAACACATGATTTGTTGATAAACACATAGTCACATAGACAACATAGTTTTTTGATTCTCAATCAACTATGTGAACTATGTGACTATGTGTTTAAAAAGAAAGTCGTGTTGGTAAGCACCTATAACGAGCCAACAGTTTTTGACCAAAATCACAGTGCCTTGTTGCGGTTATTTCTACGAATCAACAACCGTTTTTTCAGCCAGGAGAAGGAGTTTGCCGCCAAATTGAGAGCCTTGGTAGGCTTCACGCCTGCCGACTTAGACATTTTTAAGCTTGCCTTTTCGCACAAATCCAATGCTCCGACCGCTGAAAAATCCTACGCCATGCAGAACAACGAGCGCCTGGAATTCCTCGGCGACGCTGTCCTCGGCACCATCGTGGCGGAGTACCTTTTCAAAAAGTACCCCAACGCCAACGAGGGTTTCCTGACCAAAATGCGCTCGAAAATCGTCAAGCGAAACACCCTTAACAAAGTCGGCGACAAAATGGGCTTGGACATGATGCTCCAGGAATACAGCCAAACCCGCCTCAGTCGCTCGATGCTCGGCAATGCCGTCGAAGCCCTCGTCGGGTCAGTCTATCTGGAAAAAGGGTACTTTCTGACCAAGCAATTCGTCATCCGCAGAATCCTTCGGAACTACGTGGACGTACATGAATTGGAGAGCTTCGACGACAACTACAAGAGCCAACTCCTGGAATGGTGCCAGAAAAACGGGCAGTCCGTTTCTTACAAATTGGTCGCCCGCTACAAATTCGAGAAGCGTGACCGCTTCAAAGTGGCGGTCATGGTGGACGGCAGGAAACTCGCCACCGCAGACGATTTCAACAAAAAAAGCGCCGAGCAAATGGCATCCGAAAGAGCCATGATTAACCTCGGCATCCTCGAAGAAAACGGTGAAGTGGAGCCGGAAGAAGCTGAAGACAATTGAATGGCTGAATGGTTAAATGGCTGAATGGCTGAATGGTTAAATGGCTGAATGGCTGAATGGTTAAATGGCTGAATGAAAAAGCCCCGGTTGGATTTCCAACCGGGGCTTTTTCATTCAGCCATTTAGCCATTCAGCCATTCAGCCATTCAGCCATTCAGCCATTTAACCATTTAACCATTCATCATTCCGCTTCGACGGGCGCTTCCATCAAGCTGGCGTCCACGAGGATTCTGCCGCAGTGTTCGCAGGCGACGACTTTTTTGTGCATGCCGATTTCGAGCTGCAACTGGGGCGGAACTTTGTTGAAACAGCCGCCGCAGGAAGCCCGCTGAATGGTGACCACTGCCAAGCCGTTGCGATAGCTGCTGCGAATTTTAGCGTAGGCTTTCAGCAGGCGCTCTTCGATTTTTTTGCGAGCCTTTTCGCTCTTTTTGCGAAGTTTCTCCTCTTCTTTTTCAGTCTTTTCCTGGATGGTTTGAAGCTCCTGCTTTTTACGGTCGAGGTCGGCTTTGCGGGTAGAGAAGCGTAGCTCGGTGGTTTTGAGCGTCTCGGATTTAGCTTCTAAGTTTTGGCGGGTTTCCCTGATTTTCTTCTCGGAAAGCTGAATGTCCAGCTTTTGCATTTCCAATTCTTTGGTCAGGGCTTCGTATTCCCGGTTGTTTTTCACGTTGTCGCTCTGCTTGGTGTACCGCTCGATGAGGGCTTTGGACTCGGCGATGTTGGATTCGTAGCGGCTGATTTCGCCTTCGAGGTCTTCCACGTTTTCTTGCAGGCGACGGAAGCGAGTTTCCAGTCCGGCAATTTCATCTTCCAAATCCCGCACCTCCATCGGTAACTCGCCCTTCAGGATTTCCAACTCGTCCACTTGGGAGTCAATCAATTGAAGCTCGTACAGGCTGCGGAGTTTTTCTTCTACGGTTAATTCTGCCATTACTATTGATTTTTGAATTAGGATGATTGGGATGCCTAAGAATATTAAGGATTGGGACGGAAAGACACCCGTCTTTCCGTCCCAATCCTTAATATTCTTAGGCATCCCAATCATCCTAATTCAACAATAAAACACTGGATTGGTGACCACTTTTGTCAAATGGGTCGCGAAAGTAGAAAATTTTTCCTCAATGATTTCTTGCAGCAACTGCATCGTAAACTGCTCGCTTTCAAAGTGTCCCACGTCGGCGACCAGGATGCGGCGGTCGGCGTCGAAGAATTCGTGGTACTTGAAATCGCCGGTGACGAAGGCATCCGCTCGTTGAGAAATGGCATTCGGCAAGAGGAAACTGCCCGCCCCGCCGCAGACGGCAACCGTGCGCACCGGCTTTTCGAGCAGGCGGGTGTGGCGGATGCAGGCGGTTTGCAAGGCGGTTTTCACGTGTTGTAAAAAATCATCTTCCGCCATCGCCTCCGGCAATTCGCCAATCATGCCTGCGCCAATCGCCGGGTCTTGATTTGCCTGTTTCGGCGCAAGGATGCGAGTATTTTTTAAGCCCAGCCGCTCGGCGATTTTGCTGTTCACGCCCTTGCGAAACACGTTGTCGAGGTTGGTGTGGATGGCAAAAATGGCGATGTCGTGACGGATGGCTTTGATGACGGTGCGCTCGACGTAATTGCTGCCGGTGAGCCGTTTCAAGCCTCTGAAAATGATGGGATGATGCGCAATGACAAGGTTGCAGCCGAGGGCGATGGCTTCTTCGATGACATCTTCGGTGGCGTCGAGGCAGAGGAGGGCGGCGGTGGCTTCGGCTGCCGGGTCGCCGGTGAGCAAGCCTGCGTTGTCGTAGCTTTCCTGGTAGCTGGGGGGGGCGACGGCGTCGAGGTGGGCGATGATTTCCTGAATTTTCATTTCACTATTCGAAGGCTGTATTATAAGTCGCTCTGCGTCGCTCTTTGTCGCCTTTGTCATCCTCG
>CAZHLB010000287.1:0-8233 GCA_964533005.1 uncultured Saprospiraceae bacterium | reverse complement strand
CCGAACTGGAGTTCGGCGGTACGGGGCACGTTTCAGCCCGAAAGGAACATGAGCCTCCAGTTTTTATGGTTTCCGAGATACAACCAGTGCTCGACCATTGCAGGAAAGAGGCATTCGACCTCCACTTCCGCCACGCCAAAAAATGGAAAGCGGCAGGGGAGGGTAAGGTCTTGGTCGGCTACATGCCTATCTATTTTCCGAGGGAAGTCGTTCACGCCTCGCGGGGTTTGGCGGTCGGCATCCTGGGTGGCGGCGACCGCAAGCAAATTATCAAGGGCGACGCTTATTATCAATCGTACATCTGCCACATGCCGAGGGGCATCATCGAAATGGCGCTCGACGACAACCTCGACGGCTTCGACGGCTTCATTTTCCCTTCCATTTGCGACGTGATTCGCAATCTGAGCGGGATGTTCCGAATGTTGGGAAAGGGGAAATTTGTGAAGTACCTCGACTTCCCGCAAAACTTCCTGCCGGGCGTCGGCGGCGCATTTTACCGCAAAGAATTAGAGCACGTCCAGCAAGAAATTTTCAACGTCAACGGCTTCAAACCGAGCGTCGGGCGGCTCAACCATTCCATCGCTTTATTCAATGAAAACCGGTCGCTGACGGAGACCATCTACGACATCCGGCAGCAATTTCCCTGGCGGCTTTCCTACGAAGACCTCTACTGCGTCTTGCGTGCTGGCTTGGTGATGCCGGTCGAAGAGCACAATGAAATACTGTCGGAATTGCTCGATTACGTGCGGCAGGACGTGGGCGAGCCGATGGACAAAATCAAGGTAGTGGTCAGCGGCGCATTCTGCGAACAGCCGCCGCTGGGCTTGATAAAATCCATCGAAATCGCAGGTTGCTACGTGGTGGACGACGACCTGCTGCTCGGCTCCCGCTGGATTCAGGGCGACATTGACGAGACCAGCGACGACCCGCTTGGCGCTATCGTGGACGCCTACCTGGAACGCAGCGCTTTTTCCTCCTCCGTCTATGACGTTGGCAACCCGAAAGAAGCCCGCCTGATTGACCTCGCCCACCGGCGGCAGGCAGACGGTATCCTCTTCGCCGCCCCCAGTTTCTGCGACCCGGCGCTGCTCGACCGTCCGCAGTTGCAGAAAGCCTGCGACGAGGCGGGGATGCGCTACATCAGTTTTCAGTACAGTGAAAATACGGGGCAGTTCAAGGTGATAAAGGAGCAGGTGGGGGCATTTTCGGACTCCATCAAGCTCTGGGAAGAGGAGGTGGTTAATGGTTAAATGGTTAAATGGCTGAATGGCTGTTAGCCATGTAGCCATCTAACCATTCAGCCATTCAACCATCCAGCCATTCAAAACTCAAGGTTATGGCAAAAGAAGTCGTCAAAGAAAAAAGCATGGTGCTCCAAAAGGAGATGCTGGCAGGGCTTTTCACGGCGCTGAGCCAGGTGCGGGAGACCGGCAAAAAGGTCGTCTATACTTTCGTGCCCGGCAACCTTTCGGAACTGATACAGGCGTTCGACATGCTGCCCGTTTATCCCGAAATCAACGCCTTGCAATCGGGCATGCGCAAGAAATCGGGCAGTTTCATCCGCGATGCGGAAAAGGCGGGGCATTCCGAAGACGTCTGCACTTACGTCAAGTGCGACATCGGCATGATGCTCAACGGCAACATCGGTCCCACCGGCGAAAAATTGCCGCCGCCCGACTTGCTCCTGTTGAGCTACACCGGCTGCTTCACTTTTATGAAATGGTTCGAAAACCTCGAAAGGCTCTACCCCGGTGTGCCGGTGGCGATGTTGCACACGCCTTACCAGGAGAGCGGCAGGATTACGAAGGAAATGAGGGACTACATGGTGGAGCAGTTGAAAACGGAGGTGATTCCGAAAATGGAAAAAGTCTCCGGCAAGAAGTTCGACGAAAGCAAGCTGGCGGGCATCCTCGAAAATTCCGCCCGCGCCGAAGACCTCATCGTCAAGATTTTCGACAGCACCAAAAACAAGCCTACGCCGATTGACGCCTATTTCGCAGGGGTCTATTACATCGGTCCCATCAACACGGGCTTCCGGGGCAGCGCCGAAGCGGTGACTTATTACCAGACGCTTTACGATGAAATACAGGAGCGGGTGCGCCTCGGCTTGGGTCCCATCACCCCCGAAGGCGAAATGGAGGAGGAGCGGTTTCGGCTGGTGGTGGAAGGTCCTCCCAACTGGACTTCCTTCCGTGATTTCTGGAAGCTGTTTTACGACATGGGTGCGGTGGTGGTCGCCTCGACTTACACGAAGGTCGGCGGCACGTACGACTACGGTTTTCGCCACGACCCCGCCCGCCCGTTAGAAAGCCTCGCCGAGTATTGCATGAATTGTTACACCAACCTCAATCTCCCGCAGCGCATTGACCTGCTGGCGAAATACATCACCGAGTACCAGGCGGACGGCTTTTTGGTGAATTCCATCAAAAGCTGCAATTCCTTTTCCGCCGGGCAACTGCTGATGATGCGGCAGTTGGAGGAGCGGCTGGGCATTCCGGTCGGGTTCATCGAATCCGACTTGGTTGACCCCCGGTACTTTTCTTATTCCAACATTAAAAACAGGTTGGATTCTTTTTTTCAAATGTTGGGGCAGCGGAAAGTCATCATGGGGGAGATGGAGATGGCTGCGATTTAGAATTGATGGAGCGACTTGGAGACGCGAGGAGGATGGGAACACGGATGACACGGATTGGGCGGATTTACACGGATTATCCGCGAAAATCCGCCCAATCCGTGTCATCCGCGTTCCCATCCTCCTCGCGTCTCCAAGTCGCCCCATCCATCCGGATTCAGCAATAAAATTCAGGGTTATGAAAAAATACTACCTCGGCATAGACCTCGGCTCCACCACTTCCAAAGCCGTCATCATTGACGAGCAAGACCGAATCATCGGGCGGGGCATCACCAACACCCGCTCCAATTACGAAGTGGCGGCGGAAATTGCCAAGCAGGCGGCAGTCTATAACGCCCGTTTTTTCCTGCTCGCCCAACGGCTGGGCGACGCCATCCACCTGCACCCGGAATACCGGCGCTACCTCAAAGACCTGGAAGACGCCTTCCAGTACCTCCAGTTCCACAACCGCCTGGAACGCCTGCGGCTGCAACTGCTCCAGACCGCCCGGCAAACCGCAAAAAGCGATGAAACCTACCGCTTCATGCTGAACGAAGTGGAGCGGATGATTGCCGAAATCCGCTGGGAAGTCAAGGCGGACTACCTCGAAAACGACCTCGGCTCGAAGAGCCAGTTCTTCCGGGACATCGTGGGCGAGAAGTACAACGAGAAGGTGAGCCGCCTGCCCAAGGAGTATTTCGAGCCGATGATGCTGCTCTTTGACAAAAGCATCAACCCGGTGGAAAATGAAATCATCAGCTTCCAATTCAAGCGCCTTGTGGAGGAGGCGATGAAGCTTTTAAATGAAAAATACGCCAGCCTCCCCGACCGGGCGACCGAGGGGGAAAGCCTCCATTTCGACGCGGAACTGAACCTGCTCAGGGGCAACTACCAAAGGGTCTCCGATTCATTGAAAAAGCACATCAACTATGTCGCCGACGAAGAATTTCACATCGCAAACATGGTCGGCACCGGCTACGGCAGGGCGCTGTTGCCCTTCCCGGAGGACTGCATCAAGTCCGAGATTTTGTGCCATGCCTTTGGCGCTCACGCCGTTTTTCCCAACACCCGCACCGTGCTCGACATCGGCGGGCAGGACACCAAAGCCATCCAGGTTGACCAGTACGGTTTGGTCACCAGTTTCCACATGAACGACCGCTGCGCCGCCGGCTGCGGTCGCTACCTCGGCTACATCGCCGACGAACTGAACATTTCCCTGAACGAACTGGGGCCCATCGCACTCGACGCTCAAAAGGAAGTGACCATTTGCTCCACCTGCACCGTATTCGCAGGCGCAGAATTGCGGGAGTTGCTGAACGTGGGCGAGAAGCGGGAAGACATTTTGGCAGGTCTGCACCGGGCAATCGTCATGCGAGCGATGTCGCTGCTGGCGAGGTCGGGCGGGGTGCGCAACGAGTTCACTTTTACCGGCGGCGTGGCGAGAAATCTGGCGGTGCTGAAATACGTCTCGGAACTGGTGCGCAGCAACTACGGGCAGGATTTGACCATCAACGTTCACACGGATTCCATTTTCATGGGGGCGCTGGGCGGGGCGATGTTCGCCCGGCGGAACATCGAAGTGGCGTTGCCGAACAAGAAGAAAAGCGAGGAACTCGCAGAAGTGGATTAAAGGCTGATTTTTCATTTTCGGCGCAGCCAATCCGCTGACACCCCCAACCCCTAAAGGGGGGCTGACCCCGCTAAAACTCAACTGTTGAGCCTTATTTTCACAGTTGAGTTTTAGCAGGGTCAGCCCCCCTTTAGGGGTTGGGGGTGGTGAGCGGATTGGCTTCGCCGGAATTGAAAAACCGGCTCTCTGAAAAAATCATGACCGACCAATTTTACACCATGGGCGTGGACGTAGGCGGCAGCTACGTCAAAGCCGTGCTCGTCGAATATTCCGACCAGCCGCAAATCATTGACAAGCACACCGAAAAAATCCGCAAGCGCAACCCGGCGGACGTTGCGGAGGAGCTTGTCCATTACCTCCTTCGCAAAAACGGCTTGCGCTACGAAGACGTCGCCTACCTCGCCTCCACCGGCGAAGGCGAGATGGTCACCCGCAAGAAAGGTCATTTTTACAGCATGACCACCCACTCCAAAGGCGGCGAGTTCCTCTGCCCCGGCGCAAAAACGGTGGTGGACATGGGTGCGCTCTACGTGCGAGCCATCAAAATCGGCGAGCGGGCAAGGGTGCTGGACTACAAAATGACCGGGCAATGCGCCTCCGGTTCCGGGCAATTCATCGAAAACATCAGCCGCTACCTGGGGCTTTCCATTGAGGAAGTAGGCGACATCTCGCTGCAATCCGCCAACCCCGAAGTGCCCTCCGGCATCTGCGCCGTGCTCGCCGAAACGGACGTCATCAACATGGTTTCCAGGGGCATCGCCACGCCCGACATCATCAAGGGTATTCACCTGTCCGTCGGCGGGCGCATCATCAAACTGCTTTCGGCGCTCAAAGCCGAGTCGCCCATCATGCTCGGCGGCGGTTTGGCTGCCAACAAGGGCATGGTGCAGGCCATCACGGAATTGCTCAGGGACAGCAAATACAACTACGAAATCGTGACGCACCCCGACGCCATTTATACCGGGGCGATTGGGGCGGCGCTGTGGGGAGGGTTCAGGTATCTCAAGTTGAGCAAAGAGAAATATGCTTTTGCTTGAAGAGACAAAGAGTTGCCACAACCGGCTTGAAGGTTCTTGACAGTTTCAATTCGAGCGGCGGGGTTTTGAAACCCCGCATTTTTCCTCGCGAAAATGCGGGGTTTTGAAACCCCGCCGCTCGAATCCCGTTGCCAGCCCGAAAGGAACATGAGCCTGAAAAAGACATACACCTGGAAGCACAAGCTAACCGCCAGTTGCTTGTCTACTTTCCTGCTGCTGGCAATCCTGGCAGTGGCAGGTTCTTTCGTTCCGTGTGGCAACCGCAGCCTGACCCGGCACCTGGCGCTCAAAGCCTGGTTTTTGAAAGAAAAATTTATTGCCAGCACCGACATCGGCATCCTGAAAGACGACCCCGTTTACGGCTGGCGGCTCATTCCCAACTCGAAAGGCAGGCATTACAGCCCCTTCGGTTTCGATGTGACTTACACGGTGGACGAGCAGGGCAACCGCATCACGCCCGGCTCCTACGCCTTGCCCAAAGTGCTGTTCCTCGGATGCAGTTTTACCATGGGGCACGGCGTGGAAGACAACGAGCCTTACGTCTGGAAACTGGCTGAAAAATGGACTCGCCACAAATTCATCAACGGCGCCGTCATGGCTTGGGGCACGACGCAGGCTTCCAAAAAACTCGATGAAACGCTCGCCAAATTCAACGACGTGGAACTGGTGATTTACACTGCCATCGGGCACCACGAGCGCCGCAACTACCCCGACAGCGCCTGGCTCGACCTCGTGGCGGCTTTTGGCAGAAAACCTCCCTTCGTTGACCTGGAAAACAATGAATTGGTGTGGAAAGGCTTGGCGGGCGAAGGCAACCTGCCCTCCGGCGACGCAGCCGTCCTGGCTCAAAAAGGCAGCCAAATCACGCATCTTCTCCTGCGAAACATGCGGGCGGCATGCGAAGCGAAGGGCATTCCCTTTCTCGTGATTTACCTGCCCGGCGGCGGCGAGAGTAACGATTTAAGACCCGAAATCCTGGCTGCCATTGACCAAGACCATTTCCTCGACCTGCGCGGCAAGGCTGATTTGTCGGGCGACAACGTCAACGGCTTCGACGGACATCCCAACGCCAGGGGACACGCGGCGGTCGCTCGCCTGCTGGAGCCTTTCATTGAAAAATGGCTGACCCCGGCAGACAGCTCGGCGACCAAAGGTGACACCTTTTCAAAAGGTGTCACCTTTTTGGCAAAACCTTTTTGAACATGGAAATTTTACTGCCGTCGCAAAATATCGAGCATGTCCTCCCGAACCTGGCGACGATGCTCCTGCGCAATTCCGCCCGTTTTGCAACCATGACCGCTTTCCAGCAAAGAAACGGGGACGAATACGCGGGAATTAGCTGGCAGCAGTTTTACCAAAACATCAAAACCATTGCCTTCCGTCTCCGGCAAATTGGCTTTGAAAAAGGCGACAAAATGGTTTTGTTCTCCCCAAACCGCTTGGAAATGCTGGAATTGGAACTGGCGGTAATGGCATCCGGCGGCATAGCCGTACCCATTTTCGCCAACTTTTACCAGGAAACGGCGGAGCTGCTCATCCGCCACTCCGACGCCGAATGGCTGGCGGTGGCAGGTTTCATTCAACTCGACCGGCTCGACCCGAAGCTGCCGCTCAAGAAAATCATCGTTTTCGACGATATCCCGGACGAGCGTTTCGACAACCTTTTGCCCTTCCAAACCCTGCTCGAAGAAATACCTCCACCAGATTACCCCGCCTACCTTGAGCCAGCCGAACGGGTGCATATTTCTTCCCCGCTTGATTTCAATGCCACCCCCGACGACATCTGCCTGAATATGTACACTTCCGGCACGATGGGCATCCCAAAATGTGTGCAACTCACGCACGGCAACATTTTATCGCAACAAGCGGCGCTCCACCTGTTTTGGAACCTCGACGAAAACGACCGTTTCCTCAGCTACCTGCCCTGGCATCATAGCTTCGGCGGCATATTCGAACTGTTCACGGCGCTGACCAACGGCGCAACTTATTCACTGGAAAGCGGCTACGGCAAGAACCCCAAACTCATCATGGAAAACTGGCGGCTGGTCAAACCCACCGTGTTTTTCAGCGTGCCGAAAGTATATGAAGCATTGGTGGAACTGACGCGGGAAAGCCGGGAAGCCGAAGACCTGTTTTTCAATTCCGGCTTAAAGTTCGTCTTCACCGCCGCCGCCCCGCTGCCGGAAAAACTGTCGGCGGAATTCGAGCGGCGAGGCATCCCCGTCGTCGAAGGCTGGGGGCTGACCGAAACTTCCCCCTGCTGCACCCTCACCGACCCGGCAGTGAAACGGCAGCCCGGCGTCGTTGGCAAGCCGATTCCAGGCGTCTCCATTCGCATCGGCGAGGAGGGGGAAATCCAGGTGAAAGGCGCAAACGTGATGGTAGGCTACTACAAAAACGACGAGGCAAACGCAGGCGCATTCACCCCCGACGGCTGGTACCGCACCGGCGACGTTGGCGAAATTACCCAGGCGGGGTTGAAGCTCATCGCCCGCAAAGACCGCATTTTCAAGCTCTCCAACGGCGAAAAGGTCATCCCGACCGACATGGAAAAACTAATCGAGCACAAGTGCAACTACATCTCGTTTGCCCTCGTCAGCGGCTCCGGCGAGGACTACCCGGTCGCCCTGCTTTTTCCCAATAAAAAACTGCTCGACCGCCCCGACTACAATATCTCGCCGATGGAAGGCTGCTTCTGCCCCAGAAATCTGGAAGAGCTTGGCAAATGCCTGCAAGGTTGCCTGCACGACGCCAACTGCGGCATCGGGCAAAAATTCGCCAAAATCAAAGCGGCGGCAATCATTGATGACGAGTTGACGGTGGAAAAAAACACGCTGACGCCTTCGCTAAAATTAGCCCCGAACAACGTGCTGAAAGCCTACAAAGTCCACCTCGAAAACCTCTACGGAGCGGATGCGCCAGCGAGCGAGGAGGTCTATATGATTCGGTTGGATG
>CAZHLB010000286.1:0-8249 GCA_964533005.1 uncultured Saprospiraceae bacterium | reverse complement strand
CCCCAACAAGGCGACGAACAAAACGGAAGTGTAACCACTGGTGAAGACAACCAGCAAGCTGAAAATGATGCCGACCACCGCCGAAGCAGCCAGTGCTTTAGACTGGGAAATGAACCTGGGAATGCAGATGATGCCGAGGATGTAGCCAATCACCATCGCCGTCAAAGTGTAAGCCGTGAAGTTTTTCGCCTCCGAAAGCGGGATGCCTTGCGACTGCCCGTAGTTGCCGATGGTGTCGCCTGCGATGACTTCCGCTCCGACGTACAGGAATAAAGTGATGACGCCCAGCACGAGGCTTGGGAATTGCCAAACGCTTGTTTTTCCGGCAGTGACAGGTTGGTGCGTCGTCTCGTCTTCCTCCTGTTCGATTGCCGGAAGCGGCGAAAAACGAATCATCAAAGCCAAGCCGACAAGCACGGCAGCCATCAATGAATAAGGCAAAATCACCCGTGCAGCCAATTCGTCGAGGCGCACCGTTTTTGCGGCAGCGTCCATCGTTTCTAGTTCTATTATCAAAGCGTCGGCATCGTGCAGGATGACTGCGCCGAGCATGATGGGGGCAATCACGCCTGCTACTTTGTTGCAAATGCCCATGATACTGATGCGCTGGGCGGCGCTTTCGATGGGGCCCACGATGGTGATGTACGGATTGGAAGCAGTTTGCAGGATGGACAAGCCGGTGCCAATGATGAACAAGCCCGTCAGAAACAGCGCATATTCCCTGGCATTTGCCGCAGGAATGAACAGCAGCGCCCCACCCGCCATGACCAGCAAACCGACGGTGATGCCATTTTTAAACCCCGTTTTTTTCAGCACCCACGAGGACGGCAGCGCCATGACGAAATAGGAAATATAAAAGGCGAAGGCGACCAGCAGCGACTGGAAATAATTCAGTTCGCAAGCGATTTTCAGGTACGGAATCAGCGTCCCGTTGAGCCAGGTGACGAAACCGAAGATGAAAAACAGGACGCCGAGAATGACGATGGGAAGGAAGTTGGACTTGGATTGTGGCATGATTGAATCGTTTTGTGCAGGTGGAAAATTTGAACTCAACTTTTCCACCGGCGAAAAGTAGCCAACTTTCCACACAATCAGCCCTCCTCCGCTTTTGCTGAAATTGAGCCTTACCTTGCGCCACTTTTCCCCAAAAACCCACTTCAAAAGCACTCCTTTCTTGAAAAATCTGAAGGCATACCTTCCCATCATCAAGCGCATTCTGCTCGCCGCCGGGGTCGGCGTATTCATTTATTTGTGCTGGCAATTGGGCTGGCAAAACCTCGTGGACAGCTTACAAAAAGTCGGCTGGTGGTGGCTGGGACTGGTGGGACTTGCGCTGGTTTTGCAGATGTGCCACGTGATGGCTTGGCGGCAAATACTGGTCTGCCTGGGACATCGCCCGAACCCGTTTGTGTTGCTGCAACTCAAGTTCGTAGCCGATGCCGTGAACATGGTCGCACCCAGCGCCAACCTCGGCGGCGACATGGCTCGTGCCTACCTCGTGAAGGGCGAGGCGTCGCTTTCCGCAGGCATTTCCAGTGTGATGGTGGACAAGACGCTGGACAATTTCAACCGGATGTTTTTCAACATTGCCGGGCTGGTGCTGACCGGGTTTTTCATTCCGATTCCTGATGCCTGGGTTTGGGGTTGCGTGGCGCTTTTCACGATTGTTTTTGCTTTCAATGTCAGTTTGGTAGTGATTCAGGTGAAGGGCTTTTCCAATTCGGTGAAAAAACTTGCCCGGTACCTGCCGCCACTCCGCCGCAAGTTGGAAGAACAGGAAAGCAAACTTCACACGCTGGCGGACGACCTTCGGACGGTCTATTTGAAAAGTCACGGTCACCTGGCGGCGGCGTCAATCTGGCATTTGGCAGGCAGGGTTTTGGGCTTGGTTGAAATATGGTTCGTGCTTCGCCTGCTGCACACGCCGGTTGATTTCATCAGTTCATACTACATCGCCGCCGTCGCCAACATCATCAACGGGGCATTTTTTCTCGTGCCAGGGCAATGGGGCGTGGCGGAAGGAGCGCAGGTGCTGCTGCTGCAATCGCTTGGATACACGGCTGCGGCGGGGATGAGCCTGGCGGTGATTCGGCGCATTCGGCGGTTGTTTTTGATGGGGGTGGGACTGCTGTTTTTTTGGATGAGAAAAAAGGAACAGCCAGATTTAGCGCCTTCAGAAAAGGACGCTTCCATCAAAAACTCAATTGAAGCTCCGGTGCAGCCTTGATTTTAGCAGGTAACTCGCTGAGAAAGCCCGCCATCGCTGCCTTCAAAGCATTTTCATCAAAAAAATCTGCCGACAAGCCAGTGAAACCTGGCGCATCCGCCAATGCTTTTTTCAAATCAAATTCCGCCTGCGTTTGCATGAGAAACGTGCCTTGCCGGTGAAAATGCTCCGCCAGATACACCTGTTCCGTCTGCCCCGGTGTGGGGATGAAAACGGCAGGCTTGCCCAGTTTTGCCAAATCCATGATGGAAGTGTAGCCGGAGCGACCGAGGAACAAGTCGCTGGCGAGAATGGCTTCGTTCAGCGATTTCGAGGGCAGGTGTGAAATGACTTCGATGTTTTTTCCGAGGAAAAAATGGGCTTACTGCTCCGGTTTTCCTTGCAGGACGAGGAGGCGGAGGGGTAGGTTTTTCGCTGATTCCTATATAACTAAATAGTTGTGGCGTATCGTTTTTCAATAATTTTCATTATAAAAAGCAAAATAAATGACATAATAACTGTTGAAAAACAGAATCTATCAATTTGTATTGCCTCCAATAAGGTCTTGCCTTGGTGAACAAAAAAATATTTATTCAGCATATCGAATATTGCTAGAGTTGAAAACAACAACAAAAGCTGCCAAATGTGGTAGGAATATTTCATTGCCGCTTTATTCTTCTCTTTTATTGCTAAAAACCAAAAAAATGGAAAAATCATAAGTACTATCATTTGTAAAATACTGTACACAAGATGCCAATACCCTATAATTGAAAATTCACCTTTCCTAAATCCTATAAAGTCCAATAATTCATCATTTACCCAAACTAAATGAGTCGAAAGATTCAATATTGATGAAATAATAAAAGTAATTAAAATCCAAATTGTCAATGTTTGTCCATGTTTTTTCATCAAATCTAATCCTAAACAATTAATAAACAAGTGAAATATTTTATAATTAAGCAACGGCAACAGAATTGAATCACCAACCATTACTGAAACATTATAAATCAAAGGCGAATCATATTCTGAGGTAATCCAGAAAACCTTATAGTAAATACTCAATAAGAAAAAACTAAGAAAGCCAACAACAATGGTAACAATAGGCACTATTGATAAATTATAAACCTTGTTAGTTTTCATGATATTTTCAACTTTAAAATTGAGACAATACCAGTAAGTAATGCTTATTATTCAAAAAAAAAATTGCAACAACAATAAAGCACATACTCAACTTGATACCATCGAATGCAAAATGAAGTTTAGTTTTTTGACCAGTTATCAGATTCTATTTCTTTTATCAATTCAAAAACAATGGACCTCTTTATTCTAAGGTGCCAAATCCAAATTTCCATAAAAACTATATAGCTAAATATTGAAAGGACAATAATAAATTGAGAAGAAGGAAGCTTCAACTTTGAAGCTATTACCTGAGGAAGTTCAGAAAATGCTAAAATGTTTACAATTACTATTAAAAAGGAGCCGATAAGAAATCTTTTTTTTTGCCAATCGCCCCATAAGAAATCTTCAATATTTTGTATTTTTAGAAAATTATAATAATCATTTCCGGCTTTATACATCTTTATAGTCTCCTTTACTGGTTTATGCATTTTAGACTTGAAAATAAACCAGCTTACAATATTGAAAATATGAAAAACTGAAAATGCAATAGCGAACTCTTGAATAGCATTGACATAACAAAATATACCAAATAGAATACCAAGCATTACTATAGTCGCAATTGCTGTGATTGTAATTTTACCTTCATTCGGGGCAATTAACAAGACTGATTTCTGATATTGTAAATCTATTATTGGTCCGCGTGCCCATGCAATATAGTACAATGCAATAATTATTTTAAAAAATAAACTAGAAAAATCATCAGTAAACAAATCTTTTGGTACGTCATGCAATTCTAACCAAGTGAATGTAATTGCCAAAACAAAGGCAATAATTTTTGTTAATATTACTGCATAGTCGAAGACTTTGAGTTGCTTTTCTTCTCTTTTTGGAACAATGATATTCTTTCTTCTCATTTCTTTAAGTCGATTTATTGTGTGAAGATAAACTTGCCATATTTCAAGTTTTTGAAGTGAATGTTTAAAATACTTCAGCCAATGTCAAGTTTTTTTATTTCCGTTCAAACTATTGCTTTCGAGATGTTTGGGTCTTCTACAACTATGTTTAATTAAAAATGTAAAGAGGACAGCTAAAAATTGTTGCTTGACAAAAAAACGAACAGGTTAGAATAAATGAACGGCGCTAATTTATACCTACTTTTAAAACTTGCAAGCATCTCTACCAATTTTCTTGCATTTTCTCCTACAAAAATTTTATTCATCCTTATAACCTTGAGAGAAAATTTTCAACCACGCCTCGTAATGCTTCTTCATTAAAAAAACTTTCGGATAAGCCTTTGAACTTCGGCGCTTCTTCCAAGGCTATTTTCAAATCGAAAGCCATTTGAGATTGGCAAAAAAAAATTCCCTGTTGATAAAAATAATCTGCTAAATATTCTTGTTCCGTTTGTCCTGGCGTAGGAATTAAGACTGCTCGTTTGCCCAATTTCGCCAAATCCATGATAGAAGTGTAACCTGAGCGTCCAATAAATAGGTCGCTGGCAAGGATGGCTTCATTCAATTCTTGTGAGGAAAGATGAGAAATGATTTCTATGTTATTATAAAAAAAATGAACAGCTTCTTCTGTTTTTCCTTGTAGAATGAGGATTTGTTGTTGCAAATTTTTGGCTTGTTGTAAAATCAGGTGTTCAAAATTGGTACGCTCCGGTTCT
The DNA here is from genome assembly GCA_964533005.1 of uncultured Saprospiraceae bacterium. Lineage (GTDB taxonomy): Bacteria > Bacteroidota > Bacteroidia > Chitinophagales > Saprospiraceae > UBA6168. The sequence continues at coordinate 3,255 of CAZHLB010000286.1, read as the reverse complement.
GGTCCGGAAAGCACTACAATCAAGTCGTACTTTTTTTTTACTTCTTTTTTTACCATCCTCGAAAGCGCACCTAAATAGTGGAATGTGAAATTTTTTGGAAATTGTTCGGAATGCGATAATTCGCCCGATAAATTGGGTTGCCCTTCAACATCTGGTAACCAACATTCATTGAAACGAGAAATGAAATAATAATTGACTTGCCGCACTATTTTTTCTAATAGACGGGAAGGCATTTTGATAAAAAGCTGATGTGTCACAAAAACACACCGTACTTTTCGACAGTAACATCCAAAACGGTTATCGGAAATGATGCCATTAATTTCGTTAGCACGAACGAGCAGCCGAACTTCCCTATGTTCCAAAAAAACAGCTCTAAGTAGATTGGGAATTTGTAAGATGAAGTTTCGTAAGGGATTACCAGAAGGATAACGGGCATTACAACTTGAGAGTTCGAAAGTAGGCAAGTCAGGAAATTCTTGCCGAAGCAATTCAAGCGCCCTGCCGTCGGAGGCGATAAAAACCTCGGCGCCTTGCTTTTGAAGTTCCAGAATGATGGGAATGCAGCGGGTGGCGTGACCCAGGCCCCAGTTGAGCGGCGCAACAAGAATGCGTTTTCGTTGGCTCATGTGAATGCGCTAAGTTTGCCAGGAGGATAGAAATGTCATTTTTTTCAAAAATGACATTTCTCGCCCCGGAGCAAATCAGTTGAACATGAAAAACCGTCGTTGGCATTTTGCTGCTTTCTTTTTGCTCGCCTTGTTATTTCTTGTCGCTTGCCGGGCTGGTGATTGCGGTTGCCCGTGAAATGAAATCATGGTGATTTTAAAAATCACCATGATTTAGGCTCGAATTCAATTCAACCTTATCTCGTCCTCGTTTTCGTTGAAAAACTTGTATTCCGCTATTTGGTAGGCAGGGTCTGCCTTGATTTTCACCCACTTGTAAAACTGCCGGAACCATTTCATCTGGATACTGGGGAAGCCTTTTTTCAGGTAGGCTTCCACGAATGGGTGCGTTTTCACCGTCATTTTCGCCTTTGCACCGGACTGGATGATGAACTTCAAATCCCTTTCAATGTCGTCGGTCACGAGCACGGTCGGGTTCACTTTTCCGGTGCCGTTGCAGGCGGGGCAAACTTCGGCGGTGTTGATTTTCACCTCCGGGCGCACCCGCTGGCGGGTGATTTGCATCAAGCCGAACTTGCTCAGAGGTAGTACCGTGTGTTGCGCACGGTCTTTTCGCATGGCATCACGCATCGCTTTGAACAGCGTTTTCTTGTGCTCATTGTTGCGCATGTCAATGAAGTCAATCACGATGAGACCGCCGATGTCTCGCAGGCGGAGTTGCCGGGCTATTTCTTCTGCCGCTTCCATGTTCACTTGCAGCACGGCGTCGTCCTGGTTTTGGCTGCCCATTTTATGACCGCTGTTCACGTCAATGACGTGCATTGCCTCCGTGCCTTCGATGACGACGTAAGCGCCGCTGCTCATGGTCGCCGTTTTTCCGAACGAAGATTTGATTTGGCGGCTCACGCCATGCGCCTCGAAGATGGGTTTGCCCTTCGTGTGAAACTGAACGATGTCCACTTTTTCGGGGGCAATATTGGACAGGTAGTGGCGGATGTTTTGGTGCAACTGCTTGTCGTTCACGACGATATTGCTGAACGACTCGTTGAGGATGTCTCGCAGGATGCTGCTCGTTTTGTCCAGCTCGCTGAGGAGTTTGGCGGGCGGGCGGGCGATTTTCAGTTGTCCGAAAATGTCTTCCCATTTGCTCATCATCAGCGCCAGTTCCTCGTGGAGTTCCTGCACTTTTTTGCCTTCCGCTGCCGTGCGCACGATGACGCCGAAGCCCTTCGGTTTGATGCTTTCGATGAGGCTTTTCAGGCGTTTGCGCTCGTCTGCGTTGGCAATTTTTTTGGAAACGGCAACCACGTCGCTGAAAGGCGTGAGCACTAAAAACCGACCGGGGATGGTCAGTTCGCAGCTAAGGCGGGGGCCCTTGGTTGAAATAGGCTCCTTGAGAATTTGAACCAAGACAAGCTGCCGCTTGGCAAGCACCTGGTCAACTTTGCCGGTTTTGATGATTTCCGGTTCGAGTTTGTAGTTTTCGAGCAGGTGCGTGTTGACGCCGCCGGTGATGACGCCGTTGGTGTATTTGAGCAGGGAACGGAGCTTGGGGCCCAGGTCGGTGTAGTGAAGGAAGGCTTCTTTTTTGTGCCCAATGTCAACAAAGGCAGCGTTCAGTCCGGGCATAAGTTTGATGATTCTGCCCAGGAAAATGTCGCCCACCGAGAAGTTGTTGTTCGTCTTTTGGTGGTGCAATTCGACGAGTCTGTTGTCTTCCAGGAGCGCAATCTCAACTTCGGTCGGCGTAGAATTGATGATGAGTTCTTTTTCCACGATTGGAGTGTTTAAAATGCCGGATAGCCCATGGGACTGGCAATGAGCGGGCGAAACCTTTCACCGGAAAAGACGGGCGAGGCAAGCTGGAGAGACCGGAGCAAAAAGCACTCAGGAGCAACGATTCCGGCAAGCTGGGAAAAGAGGCGGGTCACCTGTTTGCAAATTTTTTAAGGTGGGCAGCCAAATGATTTCGTTGGTTATCAGATGGTTGGGCGAACTGCCCGACTCCTTTTTTGCCCCTTGCGGCAGGGCTTCGGAGTCTTTTTTGCAAACGGTTTTTGCCAGTTTATCACGAAACTCTCCCGACTGTTTGAGCCGGGAAAAACGCTGTCGGTAAAATTTGGGGGATGCCGGAAACTAAAAGGTGTCGGCTTTTCAATTGCCACCTTGCGACCCGGTTAAAAAGAATAGCCAATGAAACCGGAAGGATTATTTTCTGGGGCGGCGGCAAGTCAATTTCTTCTTTGAATGCTCCCACCTGCGCAATTTGGACAGGCTTCGATGCTGCTTCAACGTGAAGATTCCCGGTTGGAACGACCCGTGTGTCAAGTCAAAAGTAAAAAGGCTAAAGGCAAAACTTGTCCCGAAAACTCGGGAAGTTGAGACGCTGAAAATCAGCGGATTGTGTAAAGACTTTGGCGATTTATGTTTGACTCGACACCAATAAAAAGGACTTTCTGCTGAGGCTTCGTTTCCTGAACAAAGGCACTCAAAAAAAACACCGGCAAGCGTCCCGAACAGTTGTCGGGACAGCTTGCCGGCGTTCTTTATTTCTTCTTTTTATGACGGTTCTTACGCAGTCTCTTCTTGCGTTTGTGCGTTGCAATTTTGTGACGCTTTCGCTTTTTAC
>CAZHLB010000285.1:0-8282 GCA_964533005.1 uncultured Saprospiraceae bacterium | reverse complement strand
CTTGATTTCCCTCGAAATGCACTTCGGAAAGCGGTTCCAATCCCTGTTCAAAATGGTCGGAAGTATTGCCCGGATTGACAATCAGCGCCTGCGAACCGCCGCATGGGTCGGGCGCATCGCACTCGCCGAGGTAGTCGCCATGCGCCAGGTGGGCAGGCACGGCATTCGGGCTGACGCACAAGGTGTTATCGCCGTTGTGGCAAATTGCCACCTTGTTCAGGTTATTGCCGCAACGAATGTCCACCACTTCCACCGAGGCAGCTGGGTCAGCCGATGCCGTGCAGCCGTTGGCGTCGGTGACGACGAGCGTGAACGGTTCGGGCGAGTCGGGCGAGCTTGCGCAAAACTCAATGTCAGCAGTCGTTTCACCCGTGCCCCAGAGGTAGGTGAAAGGCGCATTGCCGCCGCTCACGGTGCTGTTGATGGTAGCGCAGGCGGCAGGTTCGTAGCCAAAATAAACGGTCTGGCAGGCAGGCACACTGACGTCGAAAGCGTACGATTCCACCGTGATGGTGGCGGTGCAGGTGCTTGCATTTTCATTCACGTCCGTCACCGTCAGCGTCACGGTGTTGTCCCCCAAATCGGCGCAGGTAAACGTGTTATCATCTAAACTCAAGGTTGCCACGCCGCAGGCGTCGTTGCTGCCATTATCCACATCTTCCGGCGAAATGCTGACGTCGCCGGTCTCCACGTCGAGCGTTACGGTCAAATCCTGGCACAAGGCTTCCGGCGCTTCATTGTCCTCAACGGTGACGGTGGCGGTGCAGGTGTTTTGATTGCCAGACTCATCGCTCACGGTCAGCGTAACCGTTTGGTTGCCAACGTCTTCGCAATCGAAATCCGTGATGTTCAAGCTCATGGAGCCAATGGCGCAGTTGTCGCTGCTGCCGTCATTGACCTCTGCTGCGGTCGTCGAGCCGTCGCCGTTTTCATCGAGTTCCACCGTAACATCCTGGCAATTGGCGGTCGGCTCAATGTCGTCCTCGACCGTGATGGTGGTGGTGCAGGTGTGTGTGTTGGAGTTGCCGTCCGTCACGGTGAGGGTGACGGTGTTCGCTCCAAGGTCTTGACAATCAAAGGAAGACGGATTCACTGACAATATGACGGCGCCACAGTTGTCGGAAGAACCGTTGTTCACCTGGCTTGCCGTGATGGTTGGACTTGACAAATAAACGGTCAGGCTCGACACGCATTGCGCCACCGGCGGCACCGGGTCGGCGATGATGGTCATGCTGGCAACGTCCGTGCAGCCGCCGACCGACTGGGTGACGGTGACGGAATAAGTCCCTGTCGCAGTGACGTTTATGCTCGAAGTTGTTGCGCCATTCGACCAAACGTAGCTGGGCGTCCCGGTTGACGATGCCACGTTTGCCTGAAGCGTGATTTGCCCGCCAGGGCAGATATAGTTCAGCCCATTCGTGGTGGTGATGTTGACGTCCGGCGGGCTGGCGATTTGGATGGGAATGGGGACGGTGAAGGTGCAGGCGTTGCCGGTTGCCGAAAACGTCAGTTCGTAGTTGCCGTTGGCGAGCGACGAGGCAGGCGTGAACGTGTTCGACGCCTGCACGTAAGTCCCGGCGGCTGTGCTGCCGTTGAACCAGGTTGTGCCAACGGTGAAGCTGTTTGCGCCGCCAATGCTCAAAGCTGGCGACATGGGTTGCCCCGCACAAGCGGCTTTGGGTCTCACCCAAAGGTCGTTGTTGGTGAAAGTGGTCGAACCGAACGTGTTGTTCGGGTCGGCAATCACGCCGTCGTTGGTGAAGGTGCCCGTGTTGGAATTGGCGCTGGCGTTTTTGCAAAAAAGCAAGGCGTTGTTGGTGAAAGTGCCGGAATTGCTGATGTGCTGCCAGGTCGTGATTTGCCCGCAGGGCAAATTGGTAAACCCGGCAGGGGCGATGTTTTCAATGCCAAGCGGAACGCCGCCCGATGCGCCGGCGGTGATGATGCCTGCATTTTGAAAAGTAACCGAGAAGAGACCGGCAGTCGTGGAGTTTTCCGTATTGACGATGCAGCCCGCAGCGGCATTTTTCACGGTGATATTGCCGGTGGACTGATTGCCGAAAACGGCTTGGTTGAGGATGCCGTAGTGACCGATGGCGCCGACGGTTCCGATGTTTAACGCTCCCCGGTTGTCCACGATGCTGAAGTAATTCTCCAGTCCGTCCACCGCTACGTTGTCAATGTTTATGGTGCCGCCGCTGTGGTTCGTGAGCGTGGAGGAGCCAAAACCGATGACCAAAACGCCGCCGTTTAAAGAGCTTCTCACGGAAACAAGCCCGCCGGAGAGGTTATTGAAATTGCCTCCGTTGGGCCCCACGACCAGCCCGAAGTTGCCGATGGTTCCGATATTTCCAAAAGTGAGGGTACCCGAATTATTGAAGGTGTTGGACAACTGGATGATGCCGTTCCTCGGCACGTTGTTGATGGTGATGCTCCCCGAATTGGTGAAGTTGCCGTCGCTGTAAATGCCGTGCTGGTCAGCAGTCCCTGCGGTGGTGCCGACGGTCGTGATTTTCAGGATTCCCTTGTTGTTGCAATTGCCACCGCCTTTTACCACCATGCCGTTTGCGCCGGTGTTGGTGATGGTAATGTTCCCCGTCGTTTCATTGGTAAAAGAGCCTCGTGTGTCAATGCCGTCGGCGGTATTGGCGTCGGGCGGGTACAGCCCGGTGATGTTGATGTTGATGGAGCCGGAGTTCGAGAAAGAAGTGCCGTTTTGAAAAAGCAGGATGCCGTTGTTGCCCGACCGCAGGATGTTGACAGTCCCGCCGCCACTGTTCACGAAACTGCCGGTGCTCAACAGCCGGATGCCTTCTTCGGTGAAGCTGTACGGGCTGGCGCTCGCCTCGCCCATGTTCAGCGTGTTGAAGTTGTTGAAAACGGCGGAGGTCGAAATGTCCATCCCGTTGAAGCCCCGTTTGACGGTCATCACCCCCGAATTGTTGACGGTCGAATTGGACAGCGCAAAGCCGTAAGAGAAATAACTCCCTTCGACGATGAGCGAACCGCCGCCATTTATGGTAAGTGCCGAGCTGATAATGAAGATATTATGGGCGTGTGCGGTCACGCCGGAATTGATGACCGGGTTAACGGTCGCAAATGAAATAATGACAGAATCGGCGGTAGTCGGCACGGCTGCGGGCGTCCAGTTGGCTGCCACGTTCCAGTCGGTGCTGGAGGTGGAAGTCCACTTTTTCAAGGGGGCTGCGTGTGCCGAGGACTCGAGGCAGAGCCATATCGTCAGCACGAACAGGCTTTTCAGTAAATGCCGGTTGAAAAAAGAGCGGTGGAGAAAAACTGCGTTTTTCATGGTGGTTGTTTTTTAAAGATGAAAAGTGGAGGTTGTATCCGGCTGCCGGGGCATCTTCCATGCTGGCAACCGAGGCAGTTTTTCCACCGGAGAGCAGCTTGCCGAACGAAGAAGATTGGATTGTTTTCTTTTGGAAGCAGCCACCTTTCGGTGAAAAAAACTGACGGGGCAAAAGTGGGGGAGGGGCAAGGCGGAGCGCCTTCACCAATCTTTCAAAGGGCTGGATTATGTTTTCAGGCGAGGAAAAAAAGGCTGGATTATTCTTTCAGGAAGGCTGGATTATTCTTTCATCTCGCAAGGCACTCTCTGAAAATCAATCACTTGCGAAAATCGCTCGGCGCAGCGCCGAACTCCTGCGAAAACGTCCGTGAAAAATAGTTCGGGTCGTCGAAGCCCAGTTAATCATTTTGAATCAGCACACATTTCCCCGTCGCCATAAATTCCTCCGTCCGAAGCCTGTAAAAATAGACCCCGGCGGGCGAGCCGGAGCCATCCCAAACCGCCTCATATTGACCAGAATTAAGCACCCCATTCACGAGGGTAGCCACTTTCCTCCCGTTGATATCAATAATATCCAGGCTGGTTTTGGAGCGCTTCGACAGCGTGAATAATATGCGGGTAGTGGAATGAAAGGGATTGGGGTAATTCTTGAGTTGCACCAAAGGCATTTCACCGGGCGCAACCGAACTTATGACAGGACAATATTGCAGCACGGTACCCGAAACTTTTGCGCCGGGCGTTCCAAGGAAAAAAGGATACAACGCTCCACCTATGCCATAAATACAGCCATCAACAACCGAAGATGCGAAAGCGGCTTTGTATTCTGGCATGGTATCCACCGGCTCCCAATTATCCGTTTGCGGATGATATCGAATGATATTTTCGAGAAACTCGTCATTATTCGATACGCCTCCGTACGAGTAAATAATATCGTCCACGACGCCCGAACTAAATATCACCCTAGTCTGAGGCATCTCTTCTTTTGTAGCCCAGGTATTCGTAACAGGGTCATAGACTTCCAAAACGTCAAAATAACCTCCTTCGGCAACGCCTCCCATGGCGTATATTTTTCCATCTATCACCTCACAGGAAAACCCCGACCGGGCAGTCGGCATGGGCGCTTTTTCCACCCAAGCGTTAATAACTGGGTCATACATTTCAACGGTATTAACCCTGGTTGGAAAAACGGTTGTGCCACCAATGGCATATAGTTTATCATCCACTACGGCAGTCGAAAGGTATCCTCTTGCTGTTGGCATCGAGGCTTTCTGCGTCCAATCGCCCAATGCAGGGTCATAGACATAAAGCGTGTTTTTTGACGTTACCAAATATTGATTCTGCCCTCCGGCAACGTAAATTTTTCCGGCGATGGTTTGAGCGGAAGCGCCAAGAATTGGAACGGGAAAGCTTGCCATATTTTCCCAAGTATTCGTTGCCGGGTCGAATTTGTCAACGACGGCACTGGTCTCGGTTTTGGAATATGCGCCGCCAATCACGTAAATCTTATCGTTTACCACACTGCTGGTGCAATATGCACGGGGTGTTGGAAGCGCCGCTTTAAACACCCAATTACCCTGCTCATTTAAATCGTACTTTTCAACTTTGGTCATATAACCAGCGTCCCCGCCGCCGCCAATGGCATATAAAACATGACCGCCGAGCACTGCCGCTCCTAATTTGCGGCGGGCATAAATCATAGGCTCGAAATCAACCCATTCCTCCAATTGCGGGTCGAAATATTCCACCCTGTTTTGGATAGGTTCGGTTGCACTGACTGTGCCGCCCAATGCGAATATTTTCCCGTCAACGGTTTTACAAGCAAAAAAGCCTCTTGGATAGTGCATCGTAGCCGGGCTGGTCGTCCATCCTGTGGCAGGGTCGTAAATTTCCATCGTATTAAATGCGGTCGTTCCCGACCCTCCGCCGATAACGTATATCTTTCCGTTCAGGATGTCTGCGGCAGGCACTGCCCTTTTTGTTGCCATTGGAAATCCGGGCGTCCAGATGCCAGTTAACGGGTCGAAAATATCAACCGTATTAGTTGCGCCAATTACGCCATCGTCTCCGCCAATCAGGTATATTTTACCACCTAAAACGACGGAGGTGAAAAATGCTCTTTTGCCTGGCATCTCTCCTACCGTATCGAATGATGAGGTTGCAGGGTCATATACCATGACCGTTTTGCGATAAACGAAATCAGGGTGACTGTGCCCCCCGAACAGGTAAAATTTTCCATTGTATTCTTCGACGACGACATCCTCCAATGAATCCGGCATTTTTCCGCCGGAAAACCAGCCTGTTTCCGGGTCAAAAACCCAAACAGTATCGGAGGAATATAGCCCGTCAATTTTTCCACCGAACACGTATATTTTTCCATCCAGTACACCGGGGTCTATTTCTCCAACGGGCACGGGCAAGTCGTTTACCATTGTCCATTGCGCCAGGCAAGGCAGTGAAAAGAGCGACAGCAAAAGAGCTACCCCAAAGGGTACTGCGTTTTTGAATTTCTTTTTCATGACTTTACGGTTTGATTGACGCCTCCTTCAAAAAGCTTCCTGTTTTTGGCGAATGCGTCAATTGGTTAATATTGATTACAAGCCGCAAATTATTCCTGTCCTTGCCCGTGGGTGAAGGACTATTGTTCCAAGGGATGCACTAATGTTTCAACAAAAAAATTAAGCGCTAAACCTCCCTCGCTTCCGAGGGCGCAAGCCCGAACTCCTCGCTGAAAGTGCGGGAGAAGTAATACGAATCTTTAAAACCGGCGGAATATGCCACTTCGGCGACGGTCATGCGGGTGGTGCGCAGCAATTCCCTGGCTTTTTGCAGGCGGAAGGAGCGGATGAAATGAGAGGCAGGCTGGCCGGTCAGCGCAATGAGTTTGCGGTGCAGTTGCGTGCGGCTGACGCCGGTCATGGCGCAGAGGGATTCGATGCCGAAATCTTCATCCTGGAAGTGCCTTTCCAGGCATTGCTGCATGTCGTAGAGGAAGCGCTCGTTCAGCCCTTTTGGAGGGCTTTTGGGCAACGGCCCGCCGAGGCTTTGGCTGTATTTTCGTTTCAGCGTTTCCCGCAGGGCGGTCAATTTCTTCAGCTCTACTTCCAGTTCCTTCCGGTTGAAAGGCTTGGGCAGGTAGGCGTCTGCGCCCGATTCCAAGCCTGCGATGCGGGAGGCTTCGTCGGTTTTTGCTGTGAGCAGGATGATGGGGATGTGATTGGTGCGGAAGTCAGCTTTTAAAACCCTGCATACTTCCAGCCCGTTTTTTTTCGGCATCATGATGTCGCTGATGATGATGTCCGGCACTTTTTCAATGGCAAGGGCGATGCCTTGCTCGCCGTCGAAGGCAGTGGTCAATTCATAGTCCTTCTGCAGGAAATTTTGCAGGTAACGCACCACATCCGGGTTGTCCTCGATAATCAGCAGCCGGGAATGGGAAACCTCTGCCGTCTGCTTTGGTGCAATCAGAGTAGGTTCATCCGTTTCAGCTTCTTGTGAATGCAGCCCAGTGGATAAATCCAGCCGGGAAGCCGAGTTTTTTATGGGCAAAAAGATGGAAAACACACTGCCTTCACCCGGACGGCTTTCCACTTCGATATGCCCGCCGAACAGCCGGACGTATTCCCTGACCATAGCCAGCCCAATCCCCGACCCCTCGGTGGGCCATTCGCCAACCTGGTAAAACCGGTCGAATATCCTCCCCAAATGTTGCGGGGGGATGCCAATGCCGGTGTCCTTGACCCGCAGGAGCAGGCATGTGCCGGGTTCCAGCCTGGTTGGAATGTAAGAAGGGACTGTCGGCAGGCGCTCAATCTGAAGCCAAACCTCGCCGCCACCGGGCGTGTATTTGACGGCATTGTCCAGCAGGTTGCCCGCCAGGTGTTCCAGTTTTTCAGGGTCAAAATCCATCTGAATTTCATCTTCGTTGCTGGAAAAATGCAGGCGGATATTTTTGGCTTCAGCCAGGCTGTGGTAGGACTCCAGCACGTACCTCAACTCCGTCACGACATCGCCCTGCACGTAATTCGCCGACAGGTGGCCCGCCTCCAGCTTCGACAAGTCAAGTAGCTGGTCTACGAGGCGCAGCAGTTTTTTCCCGTTGCGTTGGATTAGCCGGGCTGCACTGCCGGTAGTTTTAGCAGCAGTTTCCCGGATTTGTTCGGCTGTGCCGAGGATAACCGTCAACGGGGTGCGGAATTCATGCGAAATATTGGTGAAAAAATGACTGCGTGCCGCATCGAGCGCCCGGAGTTTTTCAGCTTCTAATTGCCGGAACCTCATGCGCTCCTTGGTGTATATGCGGATAAAAAAGTACAGCGTGATGACCGTCAGTATAAAATAAAGCACGAACAGCGTCAGGTTCTCCGTTTCGGAAAATTGAACCAATGGTGTCACGTAAGGCTGTAGTAGTGCTTCCATCGTGACGGTGACCAGGTACAAGATGAGCAAAAACCGCACTTTTCGGAGGTCGGGGAAAACCAGGGCGAAATAAATGCCCCCAAAGCCGATGAAAACAAACCCACCGGAGCGTAAAATCCCGCCTGTGATGAGGACGGCTGCGAAGCCGAACAATATCTTGAAAACTTCTGTGCCTACAAAAAACTGCTCGGCATGCTTCCGACTCCGCAGGAACAACAGCACAGTGACAACGAAAAATGCACAGAAGCCCGCCATCAGGTACACCAAGGACATCAAATCAAGACACCAATAAACGGCAAGGGCGATGATGCCAAGGATGAACGTGGAAGAGGCGATGCCGAAATAGATATTTTTTGACAAGCTATCCTCCTCACTTTCTCCGGGGGAGTAGATGAGATGAGTCAGCAGGCGACTCCAGTTTTGCGGTAATTTGTTTTTTATATGGCGCATCTCAAGGTTCTGTATTGACACTTTGATTTTGGCTCATCTTCCTTTCGGGCTAAACCGTGCCGCCAAACTCCAGTTTGGCGGTCAGCTTTTCACCGCCAAACTGGAG
>CAZHLB010000284.1:0-8298 GCA_964533005.1 uncultured Saprospiraceae bacterium | reverse complement strand
CCCCGTGCGCCGGAGTCGAGCATCATATAGACCGAGTTGAAACCTTGCTTGTGCGTGCTCAATTCTTTCATCAAAGCGTCGGTCACCCGGTTGTCGGCGTACGTCCACTTGTCAATGATTTGATTGTAACGCTCGTTGTTAGTAATCAAGCCCATGTTGTAGTTGTCCCAGACCTCGTCCACCTCAGTTTGGGCTTGCTCCAAAATTTTACCCTTGACGGACGGCGTGACCAAGTCGCCGAGGTTGAAGGACAAGCCGCCCCGGAATGCCCAGGTGAAACCCAGTTCCTTGATGCTGTCGAGGAATTCGGCGGTGGCTGCAAAATCGCTGCGGCGCAGCACATCGGCGATGATGCGCTTTAAGTTTCGCTTAGTCAGCAATTCGTTGATGAATGGGATGCTTTTGGGCGCTGCCTCGTTGAAAAGCACCCTGCCGACAGTGGTTTCGATGATTTTCGGCACAAGCTCGCCTTTCTCATTTTCCATCGGCACCCGGCAGCGAATGTTGGCGTGAAGCTCCACTTTGCCTTCGTTGAAAGCGATACGCACTTCCTCCGGCGAGTAGAATTTGCTGCCTTCGCCCCTCACCACGACACCCGCTTTTTCATTGGATTTTTTGGCTTTGGTAATGTAGTACAAGCCAAGCACCATGTCCTGCGAGGGCAGCGTGACGGGCGAGCCGTCCTGCGGGTTGAGCATGTTGTGCGAGGACAACATGAGCAACTGCGCCTCTAAAATTGCGCCCTGGCTCAACGGCACGTGAACTGCCATTTGGTCGCCGTCGAAGTCGGCGTTGAATGCGCCGCAAACCAACGGGTGCAATTGAATGGCTTTGCCTTCGACCAATTTCGGCTGGAAAGCCTGGATGGACAAGCGGTGCAGCGTCGGGGCACGGTTGAGCATCACCGGGTGACCTTTCAGGATGTTTTCGAGAATATCCCAAATCACCGGGTCTTTCCTATCCACCAATTTTTTGGCGGATTTCACCGTCTTGACAATGCCCCGCTCAATCAATTTCCTGATAATGAACGGCTTGAAAAGTTCCGCTGCCATCGCCTTCGGCAAACCGCACTCGTGCAATTTCAGCGTGGGGCCCACCACAATCACCGAACGACCTGAGTAGTCCACCCGCTTGCCTAACAGGTTTTGGCGGAAACGACCTTGCTTGCCTTTCAGAATATCGGACAAAGATTTCAGCGCCCGGCCGCCCTCCGCTTTCACGGCGTTGGACTTGCGGCTGTTGTCGAACAACGAGTCCACCGCTTCCTGGAGCATCCTTTTTTCGTTCCGCAAAATGACCTCTGGGGCTTTGATTTCGAGCAAACGCTTGAGGCGGTTGTTGCGAATGATGACCCGGCGATACAGGTCGTTCAAGTCGGAACTTGCGAAGCGACCGCCATCGAGCGGCACCAACGGGCGCAGTTCCGGCGGCACGACGGGCAGGTATTGGATAATCATCCATTCCGGCTTGTTTTCCTGGCGGTTTTGCGCATCCCGGAAGGCTTCGACCACCCGCAGGCGCTTCAACGCCTCGCTTTTGCGCTGTTGGCTGCTTTCGTTGGCGGCGGCGTGGCGCAGGTTGTAGCTCAGGGTGTCGAGCTCGAGCTTCGTCATCAGTTCACGGACGGCTTCTGCGCCCATGTCGGCGATGAATTTATTGGGGTCGCTGTTGTCCAACTGCTGGTTGTCAGGCGGCAGGTTGTCGAGGATGTCCATGTATTCCTCCTCGGTGAGCAGCGCCAGGTCTTCGCTGTCGTCCTTGCGGGCAGCGCCCCACTGCACCACGACGTAACGCTCGTAATAAATCACGCTTTCCAGCTTCTTCGAGGACATGCCAAGCAGGTAGCCAATTTTGTTCGGCAACGACTTGAAAAACCAGATATGCACCACCGGCACGACGAGTTTGATGTGCCCCATGCGCTCCCGGCGCACCTTCTTTTCGGTGACCTCGACGCCGCACCTGTCGCACACGATGCCTTTGTAGCGGATGCGCTTGTACTTGCCGCAATAACATTCGTAGTCCTTGACGGGCCCAAAAATGCGCTCGCAAAACAAGCCATCCCGCTCCGGCTTGTACGAGCGGTAGTTGATGGTTTCCGGCTTCAACACCTCGCCGTAGCTGCGCTCGAGAATCTCATCGGGAGAAGCCAGGCTGATGGTGATGCGGTCGAAGTCGGGCGTTGGATTGGCTGATTTCTTTTTAAATGACATATTGAGATATGGTTGAGATATTGTGTTGAAAATCGAGGTTTTGGAGTTTCAGGGTTTTAATGGTTTCAGGTTTCTGGTTTCAGGCGGCGAGCCTATGTTCATTTTTGACTTGCGCCATCGCTACTTCTCTTCGTTTTTCATCGTGTTTGAGCAGATATTCCTGCCTTGTCATGTGGAGTTTCCACCAATACATGGCTTCGATAATTCCGCCAGAGTGTTTTTCGAGTTTATGCGCTAAGTCAAGGTCAGGGTATTCCTGGTTGTTGATAAGTCGGTTAATTTGAGAAAGGGGTATTCCAAGGTCTTCAGCAAGTTGTTCTTTGGTCTTTTTGATAATTTGAAGGTATTCGGATAGAACTGCACCGAAACTTCTTTCTTCGAGATAAATGCCTTCGAGAAAGTAATCTCTAAGGCGAAATCTCAAACCCCACAAATAATTTTCTATCCATTGTTCCGGAGACATTTCCGCAATTTGCTTGAGGCGTATTTCCCTCATTTCTTGCTGAACAGCAGCATATTCCTCGTCGGACAAACCATGCGGAGGAACGCCCATATCGTCTAATTCTTCTTCCGTTAAATGATTAATATTCTGGTCAAACATCTTTCAGATATTTTTTGATTAACGACCTCGAAATTGCCCCGAGGACAGCCATTTGCCGTCCAAATTGTTGAAACCCATATTTCGTTTCATAGTGCTTAATTAGGCGTGTTTTAGGAACTAACGAAACAAAGCCGCCATAAGGAAATTCTTTAAATGCCTTATCGCAAGCTAAAGCAATAAGGCAGCCGATGATATAATCTATCTTCTTATTGCTGCCTTTATTTTCTGCATTTACCTGCAATAATCTTATGTGCAACCTGAATTCATGCGGAATATCTTCAACGGACATTAGCCCAAGAATTCTTTCATCCCCTGCTAAAGTCACTTTGTATATTTCATAATCGCCTTCTTTTCGCCAGTCAAAACCAGAAAAGCCTGTTCTATTGCTAATCAAGCGAAATTCACTTCGCTGTAATCGGGAAATCTCTCCTTCGATGAGTTTCCCGGTAGCTGTCTCAAGCAGGTTTACTTTAATGTTCATTCAGTTGTTTGTCTTTCGATTTGATAAATGTCGTTCTCCTCAGCCCAATATTTTTCAAATAGTTTCGGACAAATTGCCTTCATAGTTTCAGGTTTATCTTCCTTCCAATTGAATTCAAATTGAGGATAGTTGGATTCCCGAGTCGTAAATTTTTCAACATCAATATAGTCATACAAGTCTTTGCCTGTCATGTTTTTAAAAGCCTCCAGTGCTACGTACCAAAACATTTCAAACTCAAAATACGCTCTATCTTCTTCCGCTAATTCAATCAAACTATCGGGGTTTGCCTTTGCTTTGTAAAAAAAATCCTTTCCTCTTGATATTACCCAAAGTCTAAAATATTCGAAGCAATCATCCGAACAACCTCCATTCATTAAATATGCGGCGCACCACAAATCAGAACCGTATGAGTCATACAGCAACTTATCCGTCCTGAGCCGAAAACCTATCATTTCTTGAGGTGATAACTTTGATAGTTCAGCTATCAAATATGCCTCTTGTTCATCTTCATCCTCCGAGTTTTTCAAAGACCTGGCGACCAACTCCCAATATTGGTCTTCATCCATCATTTTGTCAGTCTTTTCCAAGTTTGAGATGTCTTTGAGTGCCATTTTAATTTTGATTTGAGAAAGAGATTTAAACTGGCTAAAAACTTCATGGCGTCAACATTTGCAGCAATTCTTCAGCACTCTCCTTGATATCAAGTTCTTTCACCAGCCGGTCAAACCGCTTTCGGTTCACCCCTTTGTAATTCTGCTCTCTTTTCAATTCTTCCAAGTCGAGCCACTTTTGAAGCGGCTCAACCAGTCGAAGCAGGTCGTCATTACCATTCTCCAAGTTGTATTTCCGGGCAACGACATTCATTCAGTAGGAAATATTGAGTGCCGGTGCAGCTTGCGGCTGCACCGGCACAATTCATCTTTACTCAAACTTCACATCCAAAGCCAACCCCCTCAACTCATGCACCAACACATTAAACGACTCCGGAATATTCGGCTCCGGCAAAACATCCCCCTTCACAATGGCTTCGTAAGCCTTCGCCCGACCCACGATGTCGTCTGATTTCACCGTCAGCAACTCCTGCAAAATGTTCGAAGCTCCGAAGGCTTCCAGCGCCCACACCTCCATCTCGCCAAAACGCTGACCACCAAATTGCGCCTTGCCGCCGAGCGGTTGCTGGGTGATGAGCGAGTAGGGCCCGATGCTCCGGGCGTGCATCTTGTCGTCCACCATGTGGCTGAGTTTCAAGATGTAAATCACGCCGACGGTGGCTTGCTGGTGGAAACGGTCGCCCGTTTCGCCGTCGTGGAGCCAGGTTTGACCCAGCGAAGGCAAGCTTGCTTTTTGGATGTAATGCTCGATTTCGTCCCGGCTCGCCCCGTCGAAAATCGGGGTGGCGAAGCGGACGCCCATCTTTTTGCCTGCCCAACCAAGCACCGTTTCGAGGATTTGACCGAGGTTCATCCTCGAAGGCACGCCGAGCGGGTTGAGCACCACGTCCACCGGTTCGCCGTCTTCGGTGAAGGGCATGTCTTCGTGCCGCACGATTCTCGACACGATGCCTTTGTTGCCGTGACGACCGGCGAGTTTGTCGCCCACTTTCAGCTTGCGCTTCTTGGCGATATAAACTTTTGCCAGTTTGAGGACGCCTGCGGGCAGCTCGTCGCCGATGCTGACGTTGAATTTTTCCCGCTTGTAGCGACCGACTTCCTCGTTCAGCTTGATGATGTAGTTGTGCAAAAGTTTGGCAATCAACTCGTTGACACCCTCGTTGTTTGTCCAGCCGGAGTAGTCCACCTGCGTAAAATCAATGGTGCGGAACAACTCCATGTTGAATTTCTGACCCTTCGGAATCAGCGGGTCGCCATAAATGCTCTTGACGCCCTGCGAAGTTTTGTCCTTCACCAACACGAGCATTTTGTCCGTCAGGATGGTCTTCAACTCGTTGGTGGCGATGGCGTGCTGGTCGTCCAGCTTTTTCAGAACGTCTGCCTCACGGGTTTTGTCGGTCGTGCTCTTTTTCGCACGAGAGAACAACTGCTTGTTAATCACGATGCCGCTGATGCCCGGCGGCACTTTCAGCGAAGCATCTTTTACGTCGCCTGCTTTGTCGCCGAAGATGGCACGGAGCAATTTTTCCTCCGGGGTCGGGTCGGTCTCACCTTTCGGCGTGATTTTGCCAATGAGGATGTCGCCTTCCTTCACCCATGCGCCAACCCGAATGATGCCGTTTTCATCCAAATCCTTCGTGGCTTCTTCGCTCACGTTTGGGATGTCGTTGGTCAATTCTTCCTCGCCCAGCTTGGTATCACGCACGTCCAACTCGAAGCTCTCGATGTGAACGGACGAGAAAACATCCTCCCGCACCACCCGCTCCGAAAGCACGATGGCGTCCTCGAAGTTGTACCCTTTCCAGGGCATGAACGCCACTTTGAGGTTTTGCCCCAAAGCCAATTCGCCCTTGTCGGTGGCGTAGCCGTCGCAGAGGATTTCGCCTTTTTTTAGGCGCTGACCCTTGCGTACGATTGGCTTGAGGTTGATGCAAGTCGCCTGGTTCGTGCGCAGGAATTTGGTCAGGTGGTAGGTTTTGCGGTTGTCCTCGAACGAAACCAACTGCTCCTCGTCGGTGCGGTCGTAGCGAATCACGATTTCCGTGGCGTCCACGTATTCGACCACGCCGTCGCCTTCGGCATTGATAAGCATCCGGCTGTCACGAGCCACTTTGCCTTCCAGACCTGTTCCGACCACCGGTGCTGTCGGGCGGATGAGCGGCACCGCCTGGCGTTGCATGTTCGAGCCCATGAGTGCCCGGTTAGCGTCGTCGTTTTCCAAAAATGGAATCAGCGAGGCGGACACACCCACAATTTGGTTGGGCGCAACGTCCATCCATTCCACTTCATCCGGATTGAGAATCGGGAAGTCGCCTGCCTCACGGGCGCTGATTTTCTCTTCGAGAAACTTGCCATTCGAATCGAAGGGCGCATTTGCCTGGGCGACTTTCATCACGTCTTCCGCCTCTGCCGAGAGGTACTTCGCCGGGTTTTTGATGTCCACGACGCCGCCAATCACCTGGCGATACGGCGTTTCGAGGAAGCCCATTTTATTGACTTTCGCATGGACGCAAAGAGTCGAAATCAGACCGATGTTGGGGCCCTCCGGCGTCTCGATGGTGCAGAGGCGACCGTAGTGCGAGTAGTGTACGTCACGAACCTCGAAGCCCGCCCGTTCCCTCGAAAGACCTCCGGGGCCCAGCGCCGAAATCCTGCGTTTGTGCGTGATTTCCGACAGCGGGTTGGTCTGGTCGAGGAACTGCGAAAGCTGGCTGGTGCCAAAAAACGAGTTAATGACCGAGGAAAGCGTCCGTGCATTAATGAGGTCAATCGGCGTGAAAACCTCGTTGTCCCGCACGTTCATCCGCTCCCGGATGGTGCGAGCCATCCTTGCCAGACCGACGCCGAACTGAGCATACAATTGCTCGCCGACCGTGCGCACCCGGCGATTGCTCAGGTGGTCAATGTCGTCAATCTCGGACTTCTGGTTCATCAACTTCACCAGGAATTTCACGATGGCGATGATGTCGTCTTTGGTCAAAACCAAAGTTTCCATCGGGGTTTCCATGCCGAGCTTGCGGTTGATTTTGTAGCGACCGACTTCGCCGAGGTTGTAGCGTTTGTCGCTGAAAAAGAGCTTATCAATGATGCCCCTTGCCGTCTCGTCATCTGGCGGTTCAGCGCCACGCAACTGGCGATAGATGAAGTTCACCGCTTCCATTTCGGAACTGGTGGGGTCTTTTTGCAGCGTATTATAAATAATGGTGTAATCCTCCTCCACGTCGTCGCGCTGCAAAATCACAGTGGCAAGACCCGAAGCAATTACCTGTTCGATGTTGTCTTCGTCCAAAACCACGTCCCTTTCGAGGATGATTTCGTTCCGCTCGATGGTCACGACCTCGCCGGTGTCCTCGTCCACAAAGTCTTCTGTCCAGGTGCGCAACACGCGGGCGGCGAGCTTGCGACCGATGGCATTTTCAAGGTTGTCCCGCGTATTTGCGACTTCGTCAGCCAAGCCGAACAGTTCGAGAATCGCTTTGTCGTTGTCGTAGCCGATGGCACGGAGCAGCGTAGTGACGGGGAATTTTTTCTTCCGGTCAATGTAGGCGTACATCACCGTGTTGATGTCGGTGGCAAATTCCATCCAGGCGCCCTTGAACGGGATGACCCTGGCGGAATAAATCGCCGTGCCGTTCGGGTGGTAAGTCTGCCCGAAAAACACGCCCGGCGAGCGGTGCAACTGCGACACCACGACCCGCTCCGCCCCGTTGATGACGAACGTCCCTTTCGGGGTCATGTACGGGATGTTTCCGAGGAACACATCCTGCACAATCGTCTCAAAATCAATGTGCTCCTCGTCGTTGCAATGCAAGCGGAGCTTTGCCTTGAGCGGTACGGAATAAGTCAAACCCCGTTGCATGCACTCCTCGATGGTGTACCGAGGCGGGTCAACGAAGTAGTCGAGGAACTCCAGCACGAAAATGTTCCGGGCATCCGTGATAGGGAAGTTTTCCTTGAACACTTTGTACAAGCCTTCCGAGTTCCGGTTTTCCGGGGTGGTCTCCAATTGGAAGAATTCCTTGAAGGATTTCAGTTGGATTTCCAGCAAGTCAGGATGCTCTTGCGGGAGCCTGACTTTGCCAAAACTTACCCTGCCGGTCTCGGTGAGGGCGACATTTTCAAGTGATGTCATATCTGGAAGATGAATTTTTATGATGATGAAATAGCGCCAACCTGTTTCTGGTGGATGTTTTCGTCGTAGCTAACGGTATCAGTAGTGCAGTTAAGTCGGTGCGGCTAAGTTGAAAAGGGAAAATCGTGGGATGTAGATTGCCAAACTTCCCTGCCGCTGCGCCGGGATAGGCACTCGATTAGGTTTTTGGAAAACGCCTCGCCTATCTTTTGGTTGAACCCTTTCAAACCTTCGTTTCATAGTTATTGCTCGTTTTCCCAAAG
>CAZHLB010000283.1:6776-8307 GCA_964533005.1 uncultured Saprospiraceae bacterium | reverse complement strand
ACCTGCAATTCCGATGATGGCGGATAAAAAATTGAAATTTTTTATCCGCCATCATCGGAATTGCAGGTGTCACCTTTTGGCGAGCAGGTACTTTTCGTTTTCGCTCAAAATGGTTGCGTTGTGCTTGCCCTGCCACGACTGCCAAGTTTCCCGGTCAGTAAAAAGCAAAGTTCCAGCCTGCCAATCTTCCAGGTTTTTCGCAAAAATTAAGTTCCGGTTTTGAAAGTACAGGTACAGCAAAATGTCTTGCTCGATGATGCCCGCCTGCACGATGACCGGTGCATTTGCCAACGCCGCCCGATGCTCCATAACAATGGCAGGCTTTGGTTTTGGCAACCAAATTTCAACCAAGCGACGCCCCAGTGTGAAGGCGAGCACAGCGAAAAACAGGTACTTGACCGCCCGGTGTTTTTGCCAAAAATGCCAAATGCCCCACATCGTGGCGATGCCCACGAAAGGAAGTGCCGGAGCCAGGTACCAGGTATTCGATTTTGCGGCAAGCGAAAGAAAAACCGCCAGCGGAAAATACAGGCAAAGCGAGAGCAAAAGCAGGCGGTTTTGCTCCCGGCGAAGCAGGTAGTCGAGGGCTTGCCGCCTGTTTTTTATCAAATGAAAAAGCCCGAACAGCAGCCAGCCAAAAAAGGTTAAGTGCCAGAGGTTGAAGCTTTTGTCGAGGCTGTAAAAGAAGAAGCTGGGGTCGAGAGCTGATTTCGTGCTGCCTTTCGCCTGCGTGAAACGTTCCAGCAAATCGTACAGGAAAAGGCGCTCGAAGGCATTGCCTCCTACTTCGTTGGTTTGAAAAGTCAGTCCGAATGTGCGGTTAACACAAAACCAGGTGAGCGGAAAAAGCAGAAAGAGAGCGGCGGCTGCCAAGTTTTCCACCTTTCCGAAAGTTTGAAACTTTCGGAAAGGTTGCCCTGCTCGCAACCAAGCATACAAAACCAAGCCCGGCATCAGCACTGCGCAAGCGGGCCCCTTCATCCAAAATGCCAGCCCGAAAAACAGCCCCGCCCAAAACACGTCCCACCTTTTTTCAAAATCCAGCCACCGCAAAAAAAAGTAAACGCCCGCCAGCAGGCAGCAAACCAGCATCGCATCGAAATCGCCCGACCTGCCTACGTGCCAGCCAATCAAGCCTTTGACGGAAATCAAAATCAGACAGGTGAAAAGCGCAAAGCGGCTTGATTGATAGAGGGTTATGATTTTGAGAATGAAAAAGAAGGCGAGCGTGATGGCAAGAGCGGAAGGCAGTCGCAAGGCAAATTCGTTGAAGCCGAAAGCATGGAAAGACAACGCCACGCACCAAACGACGAAAGGCGGCTTCGCTCGCCAGGTGTCTGGCTGACCGGCAAAATGCAAGTTCACCCAGTCGCCGTTTTGCAGCATTTCGATGGCGTTGACGCCGGTGCGGGCTTCATCCCAGGGGGAAATTGGGTGCTGACCAAGTTTGAGAAAGGTGAAAAACGCCGCCGTTGCTAAAATGGCGAGCATGCAAAGCGGCGAAATGGAAAATTTCATGCGGTTAGACTTG
>CAZHLB010000283.1:0-6766 GCA_964533005.1 uncultured Saprospiraceae bacterium | reverse complement strand
AAGGGCGCAACGGAGCAAAGTCCGCTGAGTCATACTTAGCGGACTTTGCTCCTTTGCGACCTTTGCGAGAAAACGTCTGACTCATCTCACCACCCATTTCATGCAAACCCAAGCTACGTTTCCATAGGCAACCTGCACCAAATAAAACCCCGGCGGGAAACTTCCCAACCTTGCTTCTTCTCCAACGTGAACGGATTCGTGCAGCAATCGCCCCGACAAGTCGAGCACCCGCAAGCGCCACTCGCCGCCCGGAATTGCAGGCGTCAGCCACTTCACCCGGGCATCGCCGGAGGATGGATTTGGAAAAATGACCGCCTGCAAATCCTTCGCCGCCGGTTCGGAAACGCCGGTGGCGAGGCTCGCAACCAGCACATTTTCAGTGGTATTCGTCACGACGGCAGGGTTGAAATCGAAATAAATGTGTGCGGTATTGGCGATGAAAGTCGGGTCGGGCAAGTTCGGGCGAGGCGAGATGCGGTATTTCACAAAGCCTTGGCTGCCAGTCATGTCCACGCTTTCCCAGAGCAAATTGATGTGGTCGAAAGCAAAACTCAGCACGTTCCCGTCCTCCAAAGTCGTGCGGATGGGGTGGCTGGAGGCGAGGATTTGCAGGGTCGCAGGGTCGAGATTTGGGTCGAGCGTGTCCCGGATGAGGACAAAAAATGCCGTGTCGTTGCCCAAGTTTTGGAAGCGGATGTTGAAATCGAGCGGGTCGGCGAGCAGGGATTTGTTGTCGAGCGACAGCCCGGTGGGCACGGCTTGCTTGTCGTTGGGGTCGTAGGAACAGCGAAATTCTTCCCGGCTGGCGTCGAAGGCAGTTTGCACGACCGTGCCGTTTTCCCAAAGTTCGGCGGTGGCGCTCAGTTCGATAAACTGACCGATCGCTTCGATGCCGGGCGTTTGAAAAACTGCCACGATGGGCGCTGCCTCGAAGGGCGCAAGATGCTCGAAAGACCAGGTGATTTGGTTGCCTTGAACAGACACCGGCGGCGGTTCGGCGGAGATAAAAGTGAGCAGGTTGTCGAAAGTGAGCGTCACGGTTACGTCTGCTTCCAACAGCCCGTAGTTGGTGGCTTGCAGCCAAATATTGGCGGTGGAATTGCAGCGCACCACGCCGCTAATTACGTCAACGCCGATGCTGTCGGGCGGGTTGGCAGTCCATGTTCCGAAATCGAAACCGGTCTGGTTGGCGTCTGCCATGAGCAGGTCGAGCGGCGAGGCGGAAGTAGGCACGAAGGGCGCATTGGGTTGAAAATCAATTTGATAAGCACCGGGCATGGGGTAAAAAGAATACTTCCCGCCAAAAGTGGAAAAGGTCATTTGGTTGAGCGGTTGGAGCCAGATTTTCTGACCGGGTATGCCTGGTTCGCCGCTGCCGGGATTGTGCTGACCGTCCTGGTTGGCGTCGAAAAAGACCTTTCCTCGCACGGAATTTACCGGCGCAATGACCCGGCTGGAAATGCCAATTTCGTTGAAAACTGAGACGCCATAACTGGAATGCGTCATCCATTTATTGCCAAAACGGTCAATGATGATGTTCCGAACGGCATTGTCAGCAATGCGTGAATTATCCACCCCGTACCTCGTGAAATTGCTCCCGTCCCAAGCGTACAAGCCGCCGGTTCCGCCAAACCAAAACTTGCCTGGTTGTTCCTCGACAATGCCTGATATGCCATGAGTTGGATTGGATGGCAACGAAAATCCCTGCCAGTTGACGCCGTCGAATCGCAAAGCGCCGCCCGGGTAGGAACCTGTCCAGAGGAAGCCATTTTTGTCCACATATATCCAATAACAGACTTGAATCGGAGAGTTGGTATTGTCAAACTTGAGCCAGGTCGTCCCGTCGAAATGAAACAAGCCATCGCCATAACCGGCGACCCAAACGCCGCCTGCCGGGTCGAGCACAACGTCCCAGGCAAAATTTCCCATCGGCGAGTTTTGAGAATTGTACCACTTCCAGGAAACCCCATCGAACATGCCAAGCCCGGCAAGGAAAGAAGCGACCCAAATCGTATCGCCAGGCGCCGGAAGGACTTTAAAAACCTCTCCTCCACCTGGCGGAGAATAAAAAGTAAAATCGCTGCCGTCGTATTTTGCAAAGCCATGCCCCCCTCCGTTAAATGCCATCCAGACGTCGCAAGTGGTAGTGTCCACCGTCAAAGACCAGATATCAAAATAGTTGCTGGAAATGCCGATGTCATCGGTCGAGAAATCCTGCCAGGCAGCCCCGTCGAATTTGGTCAGGCATTGGTAGCCGCCAAACCACACGTTGTTCTGGCAATCAATGGCAATGTCGCTGATGGAATTGTCGCCCAGCGGAAAAATTTCCGTGTCGTAGCCTTTCCAGTTTGTCCCATCGAACTCGTAGATTTTGGGTAGGTGAACCCCCTGGTAAATATTTATCCAAAAATGCCCGTCCCCATCCACGTATCTTAGGTAAGGCGAATCCATTGCCGCAGGCATTCCCGGCAAATCTTCAAGCGACCATTCGCTCCAGGCGCTTCCATCATATTTGAAATAGGAATGGTCATTGGAATTGGGCTTGTTGAAATCCAGCCAAATATTCCCTGCCGGGTCATTGAAAGCCCGGTAAATGTTGCCCAATGTGATGCCAGCCGCCGCTGCATCGAGCACGCTCCAGGTCGTGCCATTGTATTTCAGGATGCGAGAAATTTGACCGGGTTTGTGAGCCGCTACCCAAAGATTTCCGCCCGTGTCGAATACAAGCTCGTCCACGTATTCATTTTTCAAAAGCGGCGAGTTGGTGGAGTCGAATTTCATCAGCACGTTTTCCCCGTTGTATTTCAAGACCTCGTAGTGATTGGCAACCCAAAGTTCGCCGCCAGGCGAAAACTCAAAGTCACGCACGTAGCCGGAAAAGCCGACATTCCAACCCAGGTTGTTGTCGTGCCGGGAAAAGGAATTGCCATCGTAGCGAAACCATTTTGCGCAGCCTCCGCAGTCGTTGTTGATGGTTGACATGAACCAGAGGTCACCGTTGGGAGCGACTTTCATACTGCCGATTTGAATCAGCGTGTCGCCCGTGTTGATGTAGTAAAAATGCTCCCAATTCACGCCCTCGGAGCGAAAAAGACCGCCATGATAGCCGCCAAACCACTTGACGCCGCCCGGCGCAATGGCAATAGAATTGACGCCCAAGCCACGCAGCGGCGAGTTCCAGGCTTGAAAAAACTGCCGGTCGCCGGTCTGCCGGTTGATGAGCACCAAACCGCCATGCGTCCCGACCCAAAGGGAGTCCCCGTCGAGCGCCAGGGCATTGATATAATCATCATTGGCATAGTTGAGCCATTGGAGGGGTTGAGCATAAAAACAAACCGGAAGGAGAAGGAATAGAAAAGTGCGCATCATCGGTGGATATTGAAGGTGAAGAATTGCCTGATATTTTCAGGAATTGCACAGGCAAAAAGCGGCTTTTGCAATGATTTCGGACGGGAAATTTTTTCCAAAATTCTGGTTTCTGAGTCCTTGCCAATCTGTTCGAGGTTGGAAAAATCAATCAATCTCCTCGCCACTTTTTGCCCGCCGAATTGCCTCCTCGATGCGCTCAAAAAAAGCAGCCGACGGCTGCCTGCAAAGGTAAACCTGCGTCCCATGCTCCCTTGCATACGGCGTTTGCAATCTCCCAACTTCCTGAATATCAGCAAAAAAGCTCAGCATGTCATCACCCAGTTCATCGTTCACGTAAATCAAAGTCTGAAAATTGGCGGGTAGCGAATCCGGCAGCCAGTAGCGGTAGGCGTCGCTGAAACTCAGCACCTGTGGTATTTCATACGGCAATGGGACGCCGGGGTAACCAATCCAGTAGGTGTCTTTGAAACTCAGCACCTGTAGTCTTCCAAAATGCTCGATAGCGCCTGCCTGACCGTAGTTTTCAGCGTAGATGGCAGCGCTGGATTTGTCGGGCAGGCTTTGCCAAGTCTTTCCAACCAAATCGGCAAGCTCATCCCAAGCCAGCATGTCGGCGAAGTCTTGCGGCAAGGGGTAATAATTGCCATCCTCCCAGCGCAGCGGCGCTTGCAGACCGGGCACGTTTTTCATTTTTTCAAAATAACGAGCTTCCTTTTCCGGCTCGAAAACGGGCAGGACGGCAGGCAAGAACGGAAGCCCGACGGCGAGCATAAAAACAGGAATTGCAAAGCGAAGCCAGCGCCGCCCGGCAAAGGTCAACTGCTCGAAATAGCTCGCTCCGGCGGCAATCAAAACCGGGTAAGCGCCAAGTGTGTAGTAACTTTTTCCGCTTAAAACCAGCAGCGCCGCCACGACCGTCAGGTACATCCAAGCCATTGACCGCCAGCGTTTTCCCTCTCTTTTGAAAAGCAAAAAATACAGCCCTGCGAGCCAGAGCGGAAGGGCGGGCAGGTTATCCGTGAGTTGGTCAATCAGGAAACCGGCGATGGTCACATTGGCAAATTGGCTCTCCGCCAACTCGCTCATGTGGCGGATGACGGGCAGGTGGTTTTTGATTTGCCACACCAAATTGGGCAGGAAAATCAGCAGGGCGATGCCTGCGGCGAGGTACAAATATTTGCTCGCAAACAGCCGCCGGTGCTTCGTGAACAGCAGCCCGGGCAGCAAGCCGAAGGCAAAAAGCAGCACGGAATATTTGTTTAGCAAACCCAATCCGAAGGCGACGCCGAGCCAGAGCAGCCACTTAGGTTTCTCCGTGTTCAGGTATTTTAGGAACAGCCACGAGAACAGCGTCCAATAAAAAATATCGAAAACCACCGGCTGAAAAAGCATGCTCGGTCGCAGGTAAGCGCCTGAAAGCAAGCCAGTTAAACCGATCAGGAGCATGGCGAATTTGCCTGATTGTTGATTGATGATTAATGATTGTTCGTGGGACGTTGGGGCGAGCATTTCCTTCGCCATCAAGCCGGTCAGCACCATGATACCCGTGCCGAACAGGGTCGAAATCAACCGCACCGCTTCGACCGAGCCGCCGAGGACGCTCGAACCCAGCCAACCAAAAAAGCCAATCGAAGGCGGCACGGAGGCATAGCCCCAATCCAGGTGCATGCCCAAAGCGAGATACAATAATTCGTCCCGGTGGAAAGACCAAAGACCGTTGATGGAAAAGTGGAAAATGATTTTGAAGGCGGCGAATGCCAGGAGGACGTGGAGCCATGTGAGCTTTTTCATTGGTCGTGGTTTGTGTTTTGAACTATCGTTTTTTCCTACTTCGTCAACTCTTGAAACACATCCTCCACACTGAACACCTCCTTGTGCATCTCCAACAGTGTCAACTGGTTATCCACCGCAAAGCGAAAAATGTCCTCCCGGATGTCGTGGCTCAAACCGGAAACGATGCGCCACCTATTTTTCCCCAACGACTCCACCCGGCTGACGTGCCTGATTTTGCGCAACTGCCCTTCGTTAGCCGCCTGCCGGAACTCCACCGTCACCACCGATTCGCCGCTGACCCGGTTTTGCAACAGTCCGATGGGGTCGTCGGCGACGATTTTTCCCTTGTTGATGATGAGCACCCGGTCGCAAAGCGCCTGCACTTCCTGCATGATGTGGGTGGAAAAAATGACCGTCTTTTCCGTGCCCAATTGCTTGATGACGCTGCGGATTTCCACCAACTGATTTGGGTCGAGACCGCTCGTTGGCTCGTCTAAAATGAGGACTTCCGGGTCGTGCAGCATCGCTTGCGCCAAGCCGACCCGCTGCCGGTAGCCTTTTGACAATGAACTAATTAGCTTGGCTTGCTCCCGTCCCAAGCCGGTCAATTCAATCATCTCCCGCACACGTGCAGCCGGTTTTTTCACCTTGTGCAGGCGGGCGACGAAGCCGAGGTATTCTTTGACGTACAGGTCTTTGTACAAAGGATTGTGCTCCGGCAGGTAGCCGATGCGCTGGCGGACTTCCATCGGCGAGGTTTCCACGTCGAAGCCGCAGACTTCCGCTTTGCCGCTCGATTGCGGGATGAAGCAGGTGAGGATTTTCATGGTCGTGGTCTTCCCGGCTCCGTTGGGACCCAGGAAGCCGAGGACTTCGCCTTTTTTCGCTTCGAAACTGACGTTGTTGACGGCTCGCTGTTCGCCGTAAATCTTGGTGAGTTGAGTGACTTTTACTGACATCGGAAAGGTGATTTTTGAATGGCGGCAAACCTACGAACTTTTGCTGCCAGCCTAAGTCAGGGTAAAACTTGCTGCCATTTGGAAGGTTGTTAGTCATGCTTTTCGCAGGGGGTAATTCATCACCAAATTGAAAGCGATGACAAATCAAATCTTGCTCAACCTCTCTCTGGCAATTTTCACTGCCTTTTCCAGCCAACCACTTTCACACGACGCATGGGACAAATTGCTCCGGCAACACGTCAACACCGCCGGTCAGGTGGACTACGCAAGTTTCAAAAAAGACAAGCCAAAACTCGACGCCTACCTGCGGGAACTCGAAACCCACCCGCCCCAATCCGACTGGTCAAAAGCAGAAAAAATGGCATTCTGGATAAATGCCTACAACGCCAACACCATCAAACTCATCGTGGAAAACTACCCGCTGGCAAGCATCACCAAGCTGGACGGCGGGAAAACCTGGGACGTGCAGCGCATCAAAATCGGCGGGAAAACTTACTCGCTGAACAACATCGAAAACGACATCCTGCGCCCGCAATTCAAGGATGCCCGCATCCATTTTGCGGTGAATTGCGCCGCCCGCTCCTGCCCGCCGCTGCTCAACCAGGCTTGGACGGCGGCAAACTTAGAAGCCAATTTTGAGAAGCAGGCAAAGGCGTTCATCAACA
>CAZHLB010000282.1:0-8318 GCA_964533005.1 uncultured Saprospiraceae bacterium | reverse complement strand
GAAGCCACTATTGAGGCTTGTCCGACGAACTTTAATGTGGTTATTCCAGGAGAGAAGTAAGAAGGCAGTTTCAACTGCAAGATTTGGAATCGAAAAAACAGCGCCCGGTGGGAAGAAATTTTTCACACCGGGCGCTGCGTTTTTGAGGCATCACCTTTCGCTTGTTTGCCTCACCAACCTGCCAATATTCACTAATCCAACTGCCGCTCCCGGCGCCAAAAACAAAAACAACCACTGCACCGGCAGCCCCTCCCGAAGCTGGTTGAGCAATTGAATGCTGAAAATGGTGAGCGCAAAACCCAGGCAATTCACGATGGTGAACGCAGTGCCGACGTACATTTTTGGAGCGGTGCGAGCCACGACGGTTGAAAATTGAGGGCTGTCTCCAACCACCGCAAAACCCCAGACCAGCGCCGCCGCCAGGAAGATTTCCTTCGGCAAAAAGAAAAAAAGCGGCGAGAGCAAACAGCAAACACAAGAAGTCAAAAGCATCCAAAACGCCACCTTCGGGCTGCCTTTCTTCAGCGAAACGTACCCGCCCGTCACGCAGCCCAACCCACCCGCCGCAATGATGAAAAATGACCAAAGCGGCACGGAAATACCCGCCCCGTGCATTTCATTGTAAGTCGACAGCATCAGAGGCGTGAAAGCCCACATCGCATACAACTCCCACATGTGCCCGAAGTACCCGAATGCCGCCGAGCGAAACTCGCCGAAGCGGAAAATTTGCGGGATGGCGTTCCACTCGAATTTTGGCGCAGTCCGCCGGTGCATTCCGTCGCCGACCGTGAAAAACAGCAGCAAACCGCCAACCGCCGCCAAGCCGGAAGTGGCGAAAAGAATGGTCTTCCACGGCAATTCCGCCGCCGTCGCCTTGAGCAAATGAGGAAAGGCAGTGCCCAAAACCAGCGCCCCAACAAGGTAGCCCAATGCCTTGCCCAACCCTTGAGCGAACCAATCCGCCGAGATTTTCATGCCCACCGGGTAGATGCCTGCCAAGAAAAAGCCGGTCAGAAATCGAAACGCCAGCAGCGACGCCAAACCGCCTGCGAACCATGCAACGCACAAGTTGAAAAAAGCGCCAGCCAGCGCAGCGGCGAGGAAAACTTTGGAAGGGGAAAAGCGGTCGGCGATGGAAAGCACTGCAAACACCAACGTCCCCGAAATGAAGCCCAATTGAACCGCCGAGGTGATGTTGCCCAGAGAACCCAGGTCGAGATGAAGCGCCGCTTGCAAGTCGGCGGCGATGGCGTTGCCTGCAAACCAGAGGGAGGTGCCTGCAAATTGGGCAAAGACAATCACCGGTAGGACGTGGGATGGAATGTTTGGCTGGCTTTGCATTGGTTGGAAAAAGTATGGGGCGGGAGCCACCTTTCCGAAAGTTTGAAACTTTCGGAAAGTTTGGAACCACTTGACAATCAAGCCAAACGCTTCACTTTCGTTCCCGCTTCGAGCTTCAAGTCTTTGCCCAAATTCAGCAAATTCAGCCCCGGCGTTTTTCCCACCTCAATGCTACCCATATCTGCCTCGAAGCCCAGCGCCTCCGCCCCGTTCAGCGTCGCCCAGCGAAGGATGGTTTCAAACGGAACGTAGCTCTGGAAGCGGGCGATGGTTTTCATTTCTTCCAAAATGGAAAGCTGCCAGTTCGAGGTCAGGCTGTCCGTACCGATGCACACTTTGGCTTGATTGTCAAGGAAATGGCGGTAATTCGGCAAGTTGTTTTCGATGTACAAATTGGCATTCGGACAGGTCGCCCAGAAGCAGTTGGGACTCCAGGTGTGAGCGGCTTGGATGTCTTCCGGCGGCGTCAGGGTGTTGTGAACGAAAAGCGTACGACAGTTTGGGTCGAGGTTTTCCAAAGCGTAATAAATCGAGCGCCTGCCCGTCGGCTGGAAATGGTCGAAAGGAATATTGAACGAGCGGAAAAACTCAATGAAATCGCCGGTTTTGTTCAAAAACATAGCGTCTTCGTGCGGCGTCTCCTGGTTGTGAATGCTAATGGTTAATTGTTGATTGTTGATTGATGATTGATTGGCTCGGTTGATGAGTTTCCAAAGGGTTGGCGAAACGGTGTACGGAGCGTGCGGGACGCAAACTTTCCGGTTGTCGCCGCTGCCGCTTTGCTGCTTGAACACTTCAAAATAGCCGTCGAAAGTCTGCTGCGCCCGCTCATCGTGCATGAAGTCGAACATCTCCACGAAAGTGTAGTAGCGAATGGGGCTGCGGCTTTTCACGGCGGCGGTGTCCGCCTTGTTCGAGATGTCGCCGACAGCGACGATGCCTGCCTCGTACATTTCCTGGTCGCCTTGCTCGATAGCATCGTCAATTTGCTCCTGCGAAACGTCCCGGAAATTCACGACCGTTTTCAGGAAAGGCAGTAAGCCCGTGCCGGTCTGGGCAGCGCCTTTCATGTGCGACAATTCCAAGTGGCAATGGGCATTGACGAAGCCGGGGACGAGCACGCCAGCGTGGATTTCCAAACTGGCAGGGTCGTGATTTTCACGGCGGTCGAGGGCGATGATTTTACCTGCGTCGTCAAGAACGACCACAGGATTTTCAATGGGTTCGGCAGAGACAGGGAGGAGGAGGTCGGCTGAGATTTTGCGCATGAAACAATGTGTTTTTTAAAATGGAATTGATTGTCTTCGAGCAAATGAACATCCTTTTTCAAAAACAGCAAAAAGGCTTAGTGACTGCGAACTGTTAACTCCCGGAAAACCCTGTCCATCTGAGTTGCAATAAGCCATTTTTCCCTCCTCCTAACCCCGTCGAAATTCTACTTTTGCCCCTCGAATCACAAAAAACCAGTACAAATCCAACCAGATAAAATCATTAATCCAACATGAGCAAGACCACCTTTTTCGACCAGTTTTCCAAACGCCACATCGGGCCCAGCCAAGAGGAAACCCAACAAATGCTGGAAATTATTGGCGCCCGTTCCCTCGACGAATTGATTGACCAGACCGTGCCCGCCGCCATTCGCCGCCCCGGCGAACTGAACCTTCCGGATGCACAGACCGAGTTCGAGTACCTGCGGGAATTGAAGGAGATTTCCGTGATGAACAAGGTCTTCAAATCCTACATCGGCATGGGCTATCACGGGACGATTGTGCCGTCAGTTATCCTGCGCAATATCTTCCAAAATCCAGGCTGGTACACACAATACACACCTTACCAGGCAGAGATTTCGCAGGGCAGGCTCGAAGCCTTGCTAAATTTCCAGACGATGGTCAGCGACCTGACAGGCTTCCCGATTGCCAACGCCAGCTTGCTCGACGAAGGCACGGCGGCATCGGAGGCGATGCACATGTTTTACGAAGTAAAAAACAAGAGGGCGAAATCAGCGGCAGACGCTGCGAACCTGTTTTTCGTGGACGAAAAAGTCCTCGACCAGACCCTCGACGTGGTGTTGACCCGTGCCAAACCGCTCAGCATCGAGGTCGTCGTGGGCGACTGGCGCAGTTTCGATTTTTCGGAAAAAACCTTCGGTGTCCTGCTGCAATATCCTGCCAAAGACGGCAGCGTGGAAGACTACCGGGCTTTCGTGGAGCAGGCGAAAGCGAACGAAATTTACGTCACTGTCGCTGCCGACATTCTCAGCCTTGCGCTGCTGAAACCGCCTGCTGAATGGGGGGCAGATTGTGCTGTCGGCAACTCTCAGCGGTTCGGTGTGCCGATGGGCTACGGCGGGCCCCACGCAGCTTTTTTTGCTACGAAGGATGATTTCAAACGCATCATTCCCGGCAGAATCATTGGCGTTTCGCAGGACGTTCATGGCAAACCGGCATTGCGCATGGCGCTGCAAACCCGTGAGCAGCACATCCGCCGGGAAAAGGCGACCAGCAATATTTGCACCGCCCAGGCTTTGCTGGCAATCATGGCTGGAATGTACGCTACCTGGCACGGGCCAAAAGGCGTCCGGGCAATTGCGGAGCGGGTGCATGGCTTTGCGCAAATCCTCGAAAACAACCTGCGCCAACTCGGTTTCCGCCTGCGCCATCCGCACTATTTCGACACCCTTTGCGTGGAGGTGGACGAGGCGATGGAAGACAAAATCCACTACCTCGCCGTCGCCAACGAGGTCAATTTTTACTACCCAGGCAACGGCACGGTGCAAGTCACCCTCGACGAAACGGTGACCGAGGAAGACCTCGACCTGCTCGTGACCATCTTCGACGCAGCCGCCGACGCAGACATGGAAGCTGATTTTTCGGAGAAAAAAGGCTTGAACATCCCCGCCGCTCTCGTGCGGGAATCGGCGTACCTGACCCACCCCGTTTTCAACAGCCACCACACCGAGACGAAAATGATGCGCTACATCAAATGCCTGGAAAACAAGGACTTGTCACTGATGCACTCGATGATTTCGCTGGGAAGTTGCACGATGAAACTGAATGCGGCGAGCGAATTAATCCCCGTGACATGGTCGCATTTCAGCAATATCCATCCCTTTGCGCCGCTCGACCAGGCGGAAGGCTACCTCGAAGTTTTCCGGGAACTGGAAAACTACCTCTGCGAAATCACCGGCTTTTCTGCCTGTTCGCTCCAGCCAAACAGCGGGGCGCAAGGTGAGTATTCTGGCTTGCTGGTGATTCAAGCCTACCACGAAGACCGGGGTGAGACGCACCGAAAAATCGCCCTCATTCCTTCCTCGGCGCACGGCACAAACCCTGCGAGTGCAGCCCTCGCAGGCATGCAAATCGTGGTCGTCGCCTGCGACGAAAGAGGCAACGTTGACCTGGACGACCTGCGCAAAAAGGCAGAGCAGCACCGGGAAAATCTGTCTTGCCTGATGGTCACTTACCCTTCCACGCATGGCGTTTTCGAGACCCGCATCAAGGACATTTGCCAAATCATCCATGACAACGGCGGCTTGGTTTACATGGACGGGGCAAACATGAACGCACAAGTCGGCTTGACCAGCCCGGGCATCATCGGCGCAGACGTTTGCCACTTGAATTTGCACAAGACTTTCGCCATCCCGCACGGCGGCGGCGGTCCTGGCATGGGCCCGATTTGCGTGAACGAAAAATTAGCGCCGTACCTGCCCTCGCATCCGCTGGTTCAAGTTGGTGGCGAAATTGGGACGACGGCTGTAAGTGCAGCGCCGTGGGGCAGCGCCAGCATTTTGCTGATTTCCTACGGCTACATCCGAATGCTCGGCAAGCAAGGCGTGACCGACGCCACGAAATACGCCATCCTCAACGCCAACTACATCAAGGCAAGGCTGGAAGGCGCTTTCGACATTTTGTACACCGGCGAACAAGGCAGGGCGGCACACGAAATGA
This sequence comes from uncultured Saprospiraceae bacterium, assembly GCA_964533005.1. Taxonomy (GTDB): domain Bacteria; phylum Bacteroidota; class Bacteroidia; order Chitinophagales; family Saprospiraceae; genus UBA6168. The sequence continues at coordinate 3,030 of CAZHLB010000282.1, read as the reverse complement.
TTGTTGACCTGCGTCCCTTCAAGCAATTTTGCAGCGCCGAAGACGTCGCTAAACGCCTGATGGACTATGGGTTCCACGCTCCCACTCTCAGTTTCCCCGTCGCCGGAACGCTGATGATTGAACCTACCGAAAGCGAAAGCCTGGATGAGCTTGACCGTTTCTGCGATGCCTTGCTGCAAATCCGGCAGGAAATTGACGAAATCGCTGCGGGTGATTTTGACCATGAAAACAACGTCCTGCACAATGCGCCGCACCCCGCCGAGGTGGTGGTTTCTGATGATTGGGACTATCCGTATTCGAGGGAAAAAGCGGCGTTTCCGTTGCCGTACCTGCGGGAAGGACGCAAGTTTTGGATGAGCGTCGGGCGGGTGGACAATGCTTTTGGGGACAGGAATTTGATGTGTGTTTGCCCACCCATCGAGGCTTACGTGGAGAAGGAAGAAGCAGTTGAGGCTTGATGTTTTGGACGGTAAATGCGTTCGGAACACAAAACGGGAGACTGCCTCACCAGGCAGCCTCCCGTTTGTTTTTATGCGAATTGGGAAATCTCAATTTGCCATCTCCCCCACCAGCCCGAACGCCTCCTGTACCTGCTCCACCATATCCAATTTTTCCCAGGTGAAAAACTCCACCTCCCGGTGGAAAACATCGCCGGAACCGTTGACCAGCCTGACTTTTTTCACCTCCGGCGTCCTGCCCATGTGCCCGTAGGCGGCAGTGTCCTGGTAAATCGGATTGCGCAGTTTCAACCGCCTTTCAATCGAGTACGGACGCATGTCGAACACCTCGCTGACGAGGCGGGCGATTTCGCTGTCCTTCATTTTCACTTTGGCGGTGCCGAAAGTATTGACGTAAATATTCGTCGGTTTCGCCACGCCGATGGCGTAGCTCACCTGCACCAATATCTCGCTGCAAACGCCTGCCGCCACGAGGTTTTTGGCAATGTGCCGGGTCGCGTAAGCTGCGGAACGGTCAACTTTCGAAGGGTCTTTTCCGCTGAATGCGCCGCCGCCGTGAGCGCCTTTGCCGCCGTAGGTGTCCACGATAATTTTCCTACCAGTCAAGCCAGTGTCGCCGTGCGGTCCGCCAATAACAAACTTGCCAGTGGGATTCACGTGATAGATGACGTCGCCTTTGAACAGCCTTTGCACGGACGACTTGCACTTCTTTTTCACACGAGGAATCACGATGCCAATCACGTCCTTGCGGATGCGGGCGAGCATGGCTTCGTCCTCGCCAAAATCGTCGTGCTGGGTGCTAACCACAATGGTATCAATGCGTTGTGGCACGTTGCGGTCGGAATATTCGATGGTCACCTGCGACTTGGCGTCGGGGCGCAGGTATTTCATCACCTTGCCTTCCCGGCGGATGAGGGAAAGTTCCTGCAAAATCTTGTGCGCCAGGTCGAGGGCGAGCGGCATGTAAGTGTCGGTCTCGTTGGTGGCGTAGCCGAACATCATGCCCTGGTCGCCGGCGCCCTGGTCTTCGGGTCTTTCCCGCTCGACGCCCCGGTTGATGTCGGCGCTTTGCTCGTGGATGGCGCTGAGGACGCCGCAGGAATTAGCCTCGAACATGTATTCGCTTTTGGTGTAGCCAATGCGGCGAATCACGTCCCGTGCGATGGATTGCACGTCGAGGTAAGTGTTGGTTTTGACTTCGCCTGCGAGCACGACCTGACCGGTGGTCACGAGGGTTTCGCAAGCAACTTTGCTGTTTGGGTCGAAAGCGAGGAAGTGGTCAACCAAGGCATCGGAAATCTGGTCGGCAACTTTATCCGGGTGTCCTTCAGACACGCTTTCAGAAGTAAACAAGTACGGCATGATGGATTGATGATTGTTGAATGATGATTGTTGATTGATGTGCGCCGGAGCGAGATGATTTCGGAAGGGAATTTTTAGAAACATCTGCCAACGGCACTCGCAGTTTGTTCTTCGCATTCTTGGGGAGGGGTCGGGAAGGGCGGCGGCAAAGATAGAAATTTGGGGAAACGGAGGATTTTATTGCCGCAAGCTCTCTGTCGTCAAATCCCTGGTTCGTAACCAAACCCACCCCACAATTCCCAGCGTCGCCGCCGCCCCAAACACCACGCTGGGAACCGTCCCCAGCAAACTCGCCGCCAAGCCTGACTCGAATGCTCCTAATTCATTGCTGGCGCTGACAAAAATGCCATTCACCGCTCCTACCCTGCCACGCATCTCGTCTGGCACGAGCATTTGCAAAATCGTCTGCCGAATCACCACGCTTATCGCATCGAACGCCCCGACAAAAAATAGCGCCACGACGGAGAGCCAGAAATTTTTGGAAAGCGCAAAAACCAGCGTCGCCACACCGAATCCCGCCACGCCGAGCAGCAAATTGCGCCAAGCTTGCCCCATCACCGAAAGGCGGCTCAAGAGTAGCAAAGTCAGCACCGCACCCACGCTTGGCGCTGCCCGAAGGATGCCCAACCCTTTTTCGCCCACCTCTAAAATGTCAATCGCAAACACCGGCAAAATGGCAACCACCCCACCAAACAGCACCGAAAAAAGGTCGAGGGAGATGGAGTAGAGCAGCATTTTAGTCTGCCGTACGAAGCGGATGCCTTCCTTGATTTTTTCTACCACGCTGCCGCTCGCCGGGTTTTCCACCTTGCGGTCTTTGATTTGGGAAAGCAGCAGAAGCACGACCGTCAGCATTCCCAACACCACCAAAATCGTGTTTTCAAAACCCACCCAGGCATAGATGAAACCGGAGATGCCGGGGCCCACAATCGTCCCCGTTTGCCAGGCGGCGCTGCCCCAGGTGGCGGCACTTTCGTAGGCATGGCGAGGCACGAGCAATGCCCGCAACGCCGAAGCCGTCGGCAAAAAGAAGGCGTTACAAATGCCAAGAAAAAACATCGCCCCGTACACAACCAACAGAAAAGCAGTCGAATGCGCCGCATCGTTCAGCCGCCCTGCGATGAAATAGAGCATCGCCGAGCAGCATATCATGCCGACCAATCCGACGGTCAGGATTTTTTTCTTGCTCAACTTATCCGCAAAATGCCCG
>CAZHLB010000281.1:0-8427 GCA_964533005.1 uncultured Saprospiraceae bacterium | reverse complement strand
GAATGCCCTTGCCCGGCGCATCGTACACCCGTTTCGGGTCGGCAGGATTTGCGATTTCGGATTTTTTGTCACCCTGGAAGGGCCGGAAATTGGCAGCGCCCCCAAAGCCTTGCGTCAGCACTTCCACCGATTTTGGAACGCCATTTTTTTGCACTTCGGCAACCGTCGTCGCAGACCCGTTGGCAGCCAAAGTTGCGGTGATGAGGTTGTCCCCGTCGAAGGCGAGTTTTTCAGTTTGTTTCGCAAAATGACCCACGCCACGAGTTTGTGCGCCCCAAAGTGTGTAGTCCGTTTTTTCGGTGGCAATGGGGTTTAGCGAAGCGTAGTCGCCATCAATGTAAAACAGGTTTGGGTGAGTACCTTTTTCCGCTTTTCGGACGGTAACTGTCTCTCGTGCAAGGAGTTGGGAAATTTCAGTGGCAGGATTTTCCAGGTCGCCGGAGATGATGGCATGTTCCGGGCAGACGTTCACGCAGGCAGGTTCCAAGCCGATATCAACCCGGTGGGCGCAGTAGTTGCATTTGGCGGCAGTGTGCGTGTCAGGGTCAATGTAGAGGGCATCGTAGGGACAGGCTTGCATGCAGGATTTGCAGCCGATGCAGCGGTTTTTGTCAAAGTCAACAATGCCGTCGGGGCGAATGAACAAAGCCTCGACCGGGCAAATTTCAACACAAGGAGCGTCGCTGCAATGATTGCAGCGCATGACCGAGAACAGGCGACGGGTGTTCGGAAATTCCCCTTTTTCCACCTGTTTTACCCAGGTGCGGAAGACGCCAACGGGCACGTCATGCTCTGATTTGCAGGCAGTTGTGCAGGCGTGGCAGCCGATGCACTTGCGGTTGTCAATGATGAAGCCGTATTTCATTCAGGTGGCTGGTTAGGGAGAAAAATGTCATCCTGAGAATTCGGAATGACATTTTTTAATCCGGTCGTAAAACAAGGAAAAAAGCCTCTCCCCGCCGGGTGACCGTGGTCACTTTCTGAAAAAACTTTCTCTACCCTGGCGGGCGCTTGAAAATTTATCCAGCCCCAGGCAACCTAAAACCTTGACAAGCAGTATAGTTTTTTAGTTTTGCGGGCTTTTTTCAAAAGCCTTCATTCCAATCAAAATACCAGTCAATTTCATGCGGACGAAACTTTCACAATTCAACTACGACTTCGACAAAGACCTTGTCGCTCAATACCCTGCATCCAATCGTGACGAATCCCGCCTGATGGTGCTTCACCGAAAGACCGGCAAAATCGAGCACCGCATTTTCAAAGACCTGCTCGAATACTTCGACGAGGGCGACGTGATGATTTTCAACAACACCAAGGTTTTTCCTGCCCGCATGTACGGCAGAAAGGAAAAAACCGGCGCTAAAATCGAGGTCTTCCTGCTGCGGGAACTCAATTCCGACCAACGCCTTTGGGACGTGCTCGTTGACCCGGCTCGCAAAATCCGGGTGGGCAACAAGCTCTATTTTATGGATGAAAAAGGCAACGAGATACTCGTTGCAGAGGTGGTGGACAACACGACTTCTCGTGGCAGAACCATCCGCTTTTTGTTCGATGGTTCCGAAGCGGATTTTCGGAAAGACCTTACTTCGCTTGGCAACACACCACTGCCGAAATACATCACTCGCAATTCCGAGCCTGCCGACCTGGAGCGTTATCAAACCGTTTATGCTAAAGAATTAGGCGCTGTCGCCGCTCCAACCGCCGGGTTGCATTTCAGCAATGAATTGATGAAACGCCTGGAAATCAAGGGCGTAAACTTCGCAGAATGCACCCTGCACGTCGGCTTGGGCACTTTCCGCACGATTGACGTGGAGGATTTGTCGAAGCATAAAATGGACGCCGAGTATTTTCGCATTGACCGTGCCGCTGCCGAGACGGTGAACAAAAGCAAGTTGGCAGGTAAGTCTGTTTGCGCCGTCGGCACCACTTCCATGCGTGCCATCGAAACTGCCGTCTCTGCCGAATCGCTGCTAAAAGCGGCAGAGGGCTGGACGAATTTGTTCGTTTATCCGCCTTTCGATTTTCACATTGCCAACTCGATGATTACCAATTTCCATCTGCCTAAATCGAGCTTGCTCATCATGGTTTGTGCCTTTGGCGGTCATGAATTGGTGATGGAGGCTTACGAACAGGCGACGAAAGAGAAATACCGTTTCTTCAGCTACGGTGACGCTATGATTATTTTGTGAGAAAGTGAGAGATGTGATAAGGTGAAAAAAAAAGCGCCGCTCGACATTCCGTCGGGCGGCGCTTTTTCATTAACGCTTGCGGTGGGAAGATTTCTACGCTTCGACCAGTTCTTCTTCCATCACCACTTTCGACGCCCGCTTCCGGTCGTGGTCTTTCAAGTGAATCTTCCGCATCCGAATTGACTTCGGTGTCACCTCCACGTACTCGTCGTCCATGATGTATTCGAGCGCCTCTTCGAGTGAAAATTTGATAGGTGGCGTCAGCTTCACTTTTTCGTCGGAGCCGCTCGCCCGCATGTTGGTCAGCTTCTTGGTTTTGGTCAGGTTGACGGTCAGGTCGCCCTGGCGGTTGTTTTCGCCGACGATTTGCCCTTCGTAAATATCCTCGCCTGCATCCACAAAAAATTCGCCCCGGTCTTGCAGGTTGTAAATGCTGTATGGAATGGATTTGCCAGTTTCCAAGGCGATGAGCGAGCCGTTTTGGCGCTTCGGCAGGTCGCCTTTGAAAGGTTGAAATTCGACGAAGCGGTGCGTCATGATGGCTTCGCCGGCGGTGGCAGTCAGTAAGTTGCTGCGCAAGCCGATGATGCCCCTCGACGGAATTTCGAAGCGCAGGAGGATTCGGTCGGCTTTCGGTTCCATGTGTGTCATCAGCCCTTTGCGGCGGGTCACCATGTCAATCGCAGTGCCGGAAGAAACTTCTGGCACGTCAATGTTTAGCTCCTCGACCGGCTCGTGGGTAACGCCGTCAATTCTTTTCAAAATCACCTGCGGCTGCCCGATTTGCAACTCGTAACCTTCTCGGCGCATGGTTTCAATTAAAATTGAAAGGTGCAGAACGCCCCGACCATAGACCCGCCAGGAGTCGGTGGTGTCCGTTGTCCGCACTCGCAAGGCGAGATTTTTTTCCAATTCCAGGTCGAGGCGTTCCCGGATGTGGCGGCTGGTCACCAATTTCCCTTCCTGCCCGTAAAAAGGCGAGTCGTTGATGGTGAAAAGCATGCTCATCGTAGGCTCATCCACGGCGATGGTGGGCAATGCTTCCGGGTTTTCGACGTCGGCAATGGTGTCGCCGATTTCGAAACCTTCAACTCCCATAATTGCGCAGATATCGCCTGCCTGCACCTCGTCTGTCTTCACTTTGGTCAAGCCTTCGAACAGGTACAAACCGCCGATTTTGTTGCGTTTCACGCTGCCGTCCCGCTGAACGAGCGCCACTTGCTGACCTGCCTTGATTGTGCCCCGATGCAAGCGCCCAATGGCAATCCGACCGATGTACGACGAGTAGTCGAGCGAAGTAATGAGCATTTGCGCCGTGCCTTCTTCGGTTTTCGGGGCAGGGATAAATTCAAGGATGGCTTCGAGCAGGGGCGTGATGTTTTCGGTGCGTTCACGCCAATCGTTGTTCATCCAACCCTGTTTGGCGGAGCCAAAAATGGTCGGAAAATCGAGCTGGTCATCCGTTGCGCCGAGGGTGTGCATGAGGTCGAAAACTGCGTCTTGCACCTCATCCGGTTTGCAGTTTTCCTTGTCCACCTTATTAATAACCACCACTGGTTTCAATCCAAGCTGAATGGCTTTTTGCAACACGAAGCGGGTCTGTGGCATGGGCCCCTCGAAGGCATCCACCAAAAGCAGAACGCCGTCCGCCATGTTGAGCACCCGCTCCACTTCGCCGCCGAAATCGGCGTGACCGGGCGTGTCTATTACGTTGATTTTCACGCCTTTGTACCAAAAGGCAGCATTTTTTGCCAGGATGGTAATGCCACGTTCCCGCTCCAGGTCGTTGCTGTCCATGATGAGTTCACCGGGTGCTTCGTGTTCGCCAAAGAGCTTTCCGGCATGCAGCATTTTATCCACCAGGGTTGTCTTTCCGTGGTCGACGTGGGCGATGATGGCAATGTTTCTAATGTTGAGCATTGAAAAAAAATTGAGTTGAGGTTTTTAAGCCTGTCTAAATTTCGCAGGAAGGGAAAAAGTTGCCGATTGGCAATTTTGAAAACTTCCTCCGAAGTGTCCATCCTGAAAAACGGGCGCAAAAGTAGGTCGAAAACTGCCCGAAACCAAAGGGGAAAAAATTATTGTTTCGTAAACTTGGAGTTAAAACCTGTCAATCAAAATTATCTTCTGCCTTGCCCTCCGATGAAAAACTATCCTGGCGAGAATTAGCCAAAATGAACGCAGTCGCTTCCACTGTTGATTTGGCTTTTCCAGAATTGAATTTTACACCGAATCAAATTTTGCGCCGCCTCGGCAAAAGATGGTTTTGCCCGACTTAGCGTCGGCAGGGCTTTGAATACTGCCAGCATTTTATTTTACCACAGTTCTAACTTTGCCGCCTCACTTCAAACTGGTATGCATGAAACTCATCACTTTCATTTTTCCCTTGCTCTTTGCCATGAATTGGACATTTCATTTTCCCTGGAAAACCAGCCCTCTCTCGCAAGAAGAAACCTTACCCGTCTATCCAGGCAAAGACCTCGGTCTGACCTACACGCCAAAAAAATCCACCTTTAAAATCTGGTCGCCCGATGCAAAAAAAGTGATGCTAAGGCTCTACGATGCTGGCGACAGCGGCGCTCTGGTGTTGACCAAAAAAATGAAAAAAGGCAAAAACGGCGTCTGGTCTGCCAAGCTGAAAGGCGATTTAGAAGGCAAGTTTTACACGTTCCAGGTGCAAGTAGGGGAGAAGTGGCTGGCTGAATCACCCGACCCATACGCTGTCGCCGTCGGCGTCAACGGCAAGCGGGCGCAGGTAGTGGATTTGAAAAAAACGAACCCGGTGCGCTGGGAAGCCGACGTTCGACCGCCACTGAAAAGCCATGCGGACATCATTTTGTACGAGGTGCATTTTCGAGACTTGTCCATGCACCCTGCTTCAAGCATCAAAAACAAGGGCAAATTTTTGGGTTTGACTGAATTGGGAACAAAAACGCCTGGCGGCAAAAGCACCGGTCTCGACCACTTGAAAGACCTCGGAATCACACACGTTCACATGCTTCCGAGTTATGATTTTCGCTCGATTGACGAGAGCAAACTCAGCGAAAACAAATTCAACTGGGGCTACGACCCTGAAAATTACAACACGCCCGAAGGCAGTTTTTCGACCGACCCAAGCGATGGCAGGGTGCGCATTAGGGAGTTCAAGCAAGTGGTTAAAATGTTGCATGACAATGGTTTGCGAGTAATAATGGACGTGGTTTACAATCACACCGGGGCGACCGAAGAGTCGGTTTTCAACCGCATCGCACCGGGTCATTATTATCGAAAAAATTACGACGGAACTTGGTCGAACGCCTCTGCTTGCGGTAACGAAACTGCCTCTGAAAAACCGATGGTTCGCAAATTCATGCTCGAATCCATGCTTTATTGGGTCAACGAATACCATGTGGACGGCTTCCGGGTTGACCTCATGGGCATCCATGACATCGAAACGATGAACCTGATTGCCAGCGAGTTGCGAAAGATTGACCCTTCTATTTTTATCTATGGCGAAGGCTGGACGGCTGGCGGTAGCCCGTTGCCGGAGGAACTTCGGGCGGTGAAAGCAAACGTTTTGAAGCTGGACGGTATCGCTGCGTTTAGCGACGAATTCCGGGATGGGGTGAAGGGGCACGTTTTCAAGCCGGAAGAACGTGGCTTCGTGAGCGGTTTCGAAGGTTTGGAGGAGAGCGTGAAATTCGGAATCGCAGGCGCCGTGCAGCATCCGCAGGTGGATTTGGCGAAGGTGAATTACACCCAAAAATTCTGGGCAAAACAGCCGACGCAGTGCATCAACTACGTCTCCTGCCACGACAACCACACGCTTTGGGACAGGCTGAAAAATTCCTGCCCCGGCGAGCCGGAATCGGAGCTTTTGAAAATGGCAAAGCTGGCGCAAACCATTGTTTTTACTTCGCAAGGCGTACCGTTTCTCCATGCAGGCGAGGAGTTCGTGCGGACGAAAAAAGGGGTCGAAAATTCTTTTCAGTCGCCGGACGATATCAACCAAATTGACTGGACGAACAAGGACAAATACGGAGAATTGTACAGCTATCACAAAGACCTCATTCGCTTGCGAAAACGCCATCCTGCTTTTCGTTTGGGCGACGCCGAGCTGGTGCGAAAGCATTTGCAGTTTCTTCAAATTCCCGAAAAAAACATGATAGGCTATCTCTTGAAAGACAACGCCAACGGCGATCGCTGGAAAAACATCCTCGTGATTTTCAATGGAAACAAAGCGGAAAAAAGTATCACCATCCCTGCCGGGAATTGGAAGATGGTGCTTTGGGAAGGCAGGATTGAGGAGCAAGGGATGGGGAATTTTAAGGCTACAACGCTGCCCGTCCCAGGTCGGTCGGCGGTGATTTTTGTGGAAGAATAAAATTGCTAATTGTTGATTGTTAATTGTCTGAGCGACAATTAACAATCAACAATTAGCAATCAATAAAATGAAAGTTGACATCCTCGCCATCGGCGCACATCCTGACGACGTGGAATTGAGTTGCTCAGGCACGTTGCTGCGGCACATTGATTTAGGAAAAACCGTCGGTTTGCTCGACCTGACTCGTGGCGAACTTGGCACACGTGGCAGCGCTGAATTGCGCCACGAAGAAGCCACTGCTTCAGCCCAGAAAATGGGTGCTTCCTTCCGCCACAACCTCGGCATGGCAGATGGTTTTTTTGCCTACACCGAGGAAAATCTGATGAAACTCATCCGCTTTCTGCGCTGGTGCCAGCCTGAAATCGTCCTCGCCAACACCATTAACGACCGTCATCCCGACCACGCAAGAGCGGCAAAGCTCGAAGCCGATGCCTGTTTCTATGCAGGTTTGGTAAAAATCAAAACCTTCGACGAGCAGGCGAATCCGCAACTACCGTGGCGTCCAAAAGCAGTTTACCACTATATCCAGGACAAAGATTTGAAGCCTGATTTTGTGGTGGACATATCGCCATACATCGAGCAAAAAATGGAGCTGGTGCTGACCTTCCGCTCGCAGTTTTACCTGCCGGAAGACAAGGAATTTGAGAAGGAATTAAAAACTCCGATTTCAGGAAGGGACTTCCAGGAGTTTTTGCGAGCGAAGGGCAGAGCCTTCGGACGACCCATCGGCGTGGAATATGCGGAGGGTTTTATTACGCAACGAATACCTGGCGTAGGCAACCTGTTTGATTTGATTTGAATTTTTCAATCCCAATAGGGATTCACGCCTTTTTTCTCCACCAAAAAATTCAAGGCAGTTCCGAGTGTCCACATCCAGGAGTCAAAACTGTTTTTGCCTTCCAGCATGTCAACATATTGTACCTCACCGAGTCGAAATCTGACCGGGACTTTGATTTTGCGTTCCATCGCCCATTCTAATTGGCAAAAGATAGGCTGTTCGTGCCGTCGGAAAGCGACAGGTATCGAAGAACTTTGCACCGGAAAATCGGTAGGCAGGTTAGCAGGCAAGAGCCACTTATTTAGGTCGCAAGCAGGGATCCCGTAAAAATTGACTTTCACGGTTGCCCGTTCAAAGTCGCATAAGTTTGGTGTCCATTGTAGCAAGGGCTGCGATGCGAGAAATTGCGTGAAGCAGAGGCAAAGAAGAAGCGAAAATATTGGTTTCATATTCTAAGCTTAACTGGTATGTTTAAACGAATGGTAATTGACGTTATGTTAAAAACAATTTTGCGATTTTCTGGGCATTAATCCTCCTTTACTCTTTTTTCTACTTTTGCGAAATTTCTAAATTAAGTGAACTCACCAAAAGTAGTTTCCGAAATCAAGCCATACAGCCAGGAAGGAAGCAAGAAGAGCCAAGTTTCCACGATGTTTGACAACATCGCTCCCTGGTACGATTTCCTCAATCATTTCTTATCGCTGGGCATTGATGTTCTTTGGCGCAAAAAAGCCATTGGCATGTTGCGTCCTTTTCAGCCCAAGCTCATTCTCGACGTAGCCACCGGCACGGCAGATTTGGCAATTGAAGCTGTCCGACAGTTGTCGCCTGAAAAAGTGCTCGGCGTTGACATATCTGCCGAAATGCTGGAAATCGGACGTGAAAAAATCGCAAAGCGGCAGCTCAGTCAAGTTGTCCAACTCCAGCTTGCGGATTCTGAAAATTTGCCTTTCCCCGACAATAGCTTCGACGCCGTGACCGTTGCATTTGGCGTTCGCAACTTTGAAAATCTCGAAAAAGGATTGGCAGAAATGCAAAGGGTGCTGAAGCCGAATGGCAAACTGGTCGTGCTTGAATTTTCAAAACCTACGGTCCTC
>CAZHLB010000280.1:0-8459 GCA_964533005.1 uncultured Saprospiraceae bacterium | reverse complement strand
GGTGTGCGACACCTGCAAATCCACCACGTTGATGTCGGTGATTTTTCCCGATGCAGCAATGGGGATGGTGGAAGTCACCGTCGAAGTGCTCACGTCCGAAATCGTCACGTACACCGTATTCGACCAGGTATTGCAGAGGTGATTTGCCACCGAATACGAAACCGGGCAATTCAGCAGCGCATCTGCCGGAGCGGTGAAAGTCGGGTCGGTCGTGTCTTCCAGCGTGATGACTTGGTGACAAGTGTCAATATTGCCCTCGCCGTCCGTAGCCGTCCAGACCCGCCGGAAGTAAAACACGTAACCAGCCGTCTCGCAAGTGAACGGGAATGCCGGGTAAATCGCAGGCATGTCAACGTAACTCACCGTGACCGTGCAATTGTCATCCGCCAAACCATCGAAAGCGCCGGGAACGGCAGGGTCAATCACGACTTGACTGCCAATGCTGGCAGGCGTCAGCGACATGCCGGTCACCCATTCGAGGGTCAAATCTGGCGGGCAGATGATGGTCGGGTCTTGATTGTCCTGGATGGTGATGGTCGTTTCGCAGGTAGCCATGTTGCCCGAAAGGTCGGTCACCTGAACGGCAACGTCCACCTCGCCATCGGGAGTCAGATAGGTGCAATCGAAAGTGAAAGTCGCAGCAAACGGCGAATCAGGATTGCCGTCGTTGTCGGTGTCCGCCGAAATCAACGGCGTCACCGGGATAATCGGGAAGCAATTGTCGGTGCTGCCCACGCTCACCGAAGTGGCAGGAATAGTGACCATGCCATTCGAGCCGAGGGCGACGGAAACGGCGTTGCAAATTGCCACCGGGTCAATGTCGTCAATGATGTTGACGGCGGTGGTGCAAACGGAAGTGTTGCCGCCGAGGTCAGTCACCCGCAAAATGACCACGTCGGGATTGGGCGGCAGCAAGAAATTGCAATTGAAATTAACGCTCGCAGCAAAGGCAGTGGGAGGCGTGGTGCGCCTGATTTCATAAGTGAGGGGACAATTGTCGGTGCTGCCGTTGTCAATGGCGATGGCAGGCAAAGTGACTGTTCCAGCGGCAGTCAGATAGACGTCAACCGTGCCGGAAGGGGCGCAAATTGCCGTTGGAAACACCACGTTGTCAACGATATTGATGGCGTTGAAGCAAGTTGTGGTGACGGTGTTCGAGCCATCGGTGACAGTCAGCGTGTAGTCATTCAAGCCAAAGTCATCGCAGTCAAAAGAAGATGGGCTGACCGTCCAACTCACCGAGCAGTTGTCGGAGCTGCCAGCGCCAGCCATCAATTGGTAAGTGCTGTTGTAGGTCAGCGACCAGGCTTGTATCGTGCCAACGTCGCTGCCTGCGTTGTCCGAAACCGTCAAAGTCCAGGTTCCTGCTGCGTTTTCGCCGTCAAATGCGGAGAGCAGGTTAACCGGCTGGAACGTCCCTGAAATGGCAGGTAAGGTACTGCAAGTGCTTTCAAAAACTGCCGCCGAGTTGCCTGCCTCGTCATCAAACGTAGCCGTGAGATTGTCGCCGGAACAACCTAATCCAGTGGCTGGAACGCCCGGTCGGTCGAACAAGGTAACAGTCGTGCCGTTTGGAGAAGTCAATGTCGCAATCAGGTCGCCCACCCACGTGTGGTTAATTTGCAGCGACATGTTCAGGTCGGTAATAATTGCGCCTGTGCCTACTGTCAACGTGTGCGTGACAACGCCGGGGCTGCCCGAGAAGTCGGGAATGGCAACTGGCAAGCCGGTGGCAGTGGCAGTTGCCGTGGTCTGGGTAAGAATTGAAGCATTTCCACTTGCATCCAGCGGAATAGTGAGCGAATTGCAAACAGGGACTGGCGGGTTCGCATCAACAACTGTAACGATGTTCGTGCAGGTGTTCACGTTGCCATTCACGTCTGTCACGGTCAGCGTCACGGTGTTTGCGCCAACATTCGCACAGGTGAACGAAAGGGGAGCGGCGACAACGGAAAGCACCCCGCAGTTGTCAGTGCTGCCGTTGTTGACTTGAGCGGTGGTAATTGTGCCAGTGCCAGCCGGAGGCAAGTTGACGGAAACGGGCTGGCATTGCGCCGTCGGCAGCACGTCGTCGAACACATTAATAGTAATGGGGCAAACATTGGAAATATTTCCACCGGCATCCTTCACCCGGTACAGCACGTTTTGCGGCGTACCGATGTGGGAGCAGTTGAAATACACGGTTTGATACCAATTGACGCCACCGTCTTTCGAAATCTCGTAAGTCGTCACGGCGCAGTTGTCCGTGCTGGTAATTGCCAGCGACGAAGCAACGACAGTCGCCGAATCTTGCAACGAGGTGGAATTTACAAAAGCAGAAAAAGGAGCGCCCGGGCAGGTCACCACCGGGGGAATGTTGTCCGTGACGGTCAATGTTACTACTTGAGTCGCTGTGTTAGGCGTGGGAGTAGCATTGTCGGTAGCGGTAAAAGTAATCGTGTAAACACCTACCGGGTACGAACCGCTGGCATTCCCACCAGAACCGGAAGTGAATGGAGGTGGCCCGCCAGAAACCGTAGCTACTGTAAATGAAAGGCTTGGCGTAGCACAGTTATCAGTTGCAGAAGCCGTCAAGGTGACCGGAGCAAAACAGCTAACCGTTGCAACGTTCACAGTGGAAGGCGCTGCCGCAAACACTGGCGCAGTTTGGTCAGTCACCACGACGGTGAAAGTGCGGGTGGTCATGTTGCCGCTTGCATCAGTCATTTTATAAGTGACGATGGTTGTGCCCAAGGGGTAAATGTCTGTGAAAGTGCTACCTCCTATGACGTCAAAAACTTGATTCGGCCCGGTGGGATAATCGAAGGTTATCGTGTAGGCAGAAGAAGGAAGTACAGGATTAAACGGGCAGTTGTCGGAAGCGGAGGGGTCTGTAATGGTTAAACTTCCCTGGCAAACGCCATTCGCCGTCAGGTTCACCGTGGCATTATCAGCTGGCGTTGAGCCACCCACAAAAACAGGAAATTGGTTGTCAATCACCGTCACCGTAGTCGTAGCCGTGACCGTGTTCGGTCCATCATCAACAACAGTCCAAGTGATAGTGGTCGTGCCCACGTTGAACGCATGGTTTGCAGTGAATCCAGGAAACGGGCCGCCCGTCGTTGCGCCGGAAAGCGTGTAACTGTAGTCCAGGTCATTTTGACAGTTGTCTGCCGCAAAAGCCTGAAAAGTGAGCACCCGTGCGCAAGTGTTCGGGTCAACCGTGTAAGGGTTGGAAACGCTCGGCGTGATGATGAAAGGGTCTTCATCATCCGTGATGGTGATGGTGAAGGGGATGGCGGAACTTTGCCCGCCGCCGGGTGCCGGGTCGTCGTCCAAAGTCACCCAAACTGTGTAAACATTACTTACGTGGTTGCAATTGAAGGGAAAAGGCATCGGTGAGGTTGCATACGGAATGGTCGCAGCGGCATCCTGCCAAATCCCCAACGTGCCCATAGGAGGAAGGCAACTGGAATTGGAGCTTGTCACTCTGCCGGGGTAGAAAGTAGAAGTGCTCAGGGACGCCTCCCCGTTGAAGTCGAGAGCGAGATTGAAAGTGGATGCCGACATGTAAGCGATGTCGCACTGCGCCATCAGTTCTGAGCGACAAAAACCAAGTAAGAAAAAAAGCGCCACCAAACTAGTCTTCATTTCATTTGGCAAGGTTGGGAAAGCCTTGAAGACCCGTTCGTGAATGCTGAAAGAGCGACACGTCCGCCGCTCAGGAGTGTTGAAATTAACCATAGTTTGCAGGCTTAGTTAGTGAAAAAATGGATTACAACTTGGTAAATGGTAAATGATTAATGGTAAATGGTAAATTTCCAGACCACTGATTTTCAGCAAGTTTTGAATTTACCATTTACCATTTATCATTCACCATTTACTTAAAATCCCGCTTGGGGCAAGCGCATTTGCCAGCTACCTGAATTGCCAAAGCAACACGCAGGTCGAGCCGTGCCAATGTTCATGCAGGAAGCGAGATGTCCAGTCTAAACTCTGATTTTTGGAAAAGGAAAAAAAGCCAGAAAATCGTGTGAAGTGCTTAGTTGCTCATGGGAAACGTTGTGGGGGAGACCACACGGTATGGTAGGCAGAAATCGGTCCTGGTAACGGAAAGTCAAATGTTCACGGAATCGGAAAAATCGGTCAATGTTCATGGTATGGCAGCCTGTTTTTCAAGGCAAGCCGGTTTTGTCAAATTTTACTTCGACCGGGCAAATGTAGATTGGGGCAAAAGCCGGAAACATCCCTACGTTTAGGTATTGTAGTGACTGGTGATTGGTGACTGGTGATTGGGCTGCCCCAATCACCAGTCACCAATCACCAATCACTCCTCTATCTTTGCCCATTATGAAATTCTACCTCGGTCCGTTGAGCACACTTGCATTTTGGGCGCTCGCCTTTGCCATTTTGGTCAACGTTGCAGGTGGTTTGGTTTTCCTTTTCCGCCGGGATGAAAACAAGCGAGCCGATTACATTTTTGCTGCCTTGCTTTTCGCCTACGCTGCCACGTCGGCGCATCACGTTTTGATTTTGCAAGGCATCTACCGGGATGAACCGGGGTTACTTTTCCTGCCCATTTATTTTACCCTCTCGCTTGGTGTGTTGCTGTTTTTTGCGGTGAAAATTCGCCTTTTCCCTGCCTACCGGTTCGTGCCTTCCGACAGCAAGCACCTCGTTTTGCCGGTGGGTCAGTTTCTCTATTTTTTGTTCATTTTTCTGCTCACGAGCGTGAGCTACTGGCAGGAATTGGGGCGGAAATTTTACTCGCCTTTCTACGGTGGGCTGGAAATGGCGCTCTACATCGCTACTTTTTACGCCTACCTGTTTGCCGCCTACCGCTTCATCCGTTTCAAAATCGCCAAGCTTCAAAAAGCCGAAGACGAGCCTACGCTGCACGAACCGCTGAAATTGCGCCGCATGATTCGGGTGATGGTCGGGCTGTTTTGGGTGAACAGCGCCTACATCGTCGCCGACTTCGTGATGTATGAATTGCTCCGGCTGAACATGCACGACTTCCGAGGTTTCACTCGTTTCGGAGAGCTTTCCTTTGCGGCGATGGCAGGCTGGGCAGGCTGGTGCGGCTGGAAACTTTTGCTGAAAAGACCTTACCGAAGCACCTCCACGCTGTTGTTGAATTACCTGAAAATGGCCCTCGCCAAAAAATAAATGGCTGAATGGTTGAATGGCTGAATGGTTGGTCAACCATTCAACCATTTAACCATTCAGCCATTTAGCTCACCTTGATTTCCAATACCCGCTCACGTCATCCAAGTTTTTCTGAAAAAAAAGCTCCCGGTTCGTCATGTCGAAAGCGCAGAGATGCCCCTTGCCGGGCAAGTGCATGGCGAAGCAGCCCGTGTCAATGTCAATGTACCGCTGCCGCTCGAGCAATTTCAACTGCAATTCCGTTTGCCCCACCGACACCGGCGTGTGCCCATGCACGATGTAGCGGTCGCCGAGCAAATGGTAGTCAATGTCTTGATACCATTCCCGCAAGTACATCAAAGATTCATAGTCAACGAAGGGATTTTTCGCCCGAAAATTCAATCCGGCATGGACGAGCAAGAAGTCGCCGGTCTGGATGAACCACTCCAGTTTTTTAAAGAAGTCCCAGTATTTCTGCGGGATTTTCGAGGGCATGTCCACGTTGAAGCTGTCCATAGTTTGTCTGCCTCCCCAGGCTTCGAGCCAATCGTAGTAATGATAGACGTTTCGCAGTGCCAGCAACATGGAATGTTCGTGATTGCCCATGAGGCAGCGGACTTTGTAGCCTTTTTCTTTCAGGTTGAAAATGGTGTCGAGGACGCCCTTCGAGTCGGGACCCCGGTCAACGTAGTCGCCAAGCAGGTATAGCTCGTCGGAGATGCCGAAGGCGATTTTGTCGAGCAGGGCTTGGAAGGTCAGGTTGCAGCCGTGCAGGTCGGAGATGGCGAATTTGCGCATGGCGGCAAAAGTAAAAAGCAACACAAGCTGTTTTCAACTTCTGATTCGCACCTGATGCTCGTCCACAATCCAAAGCTTACCGCTCAAAGGCTCTGTTTGTAACAGCGGGATGACTTTTTGAAAAATCCGAATGATGGTCAGCTTGTCTTGATTTTTCAATCGAAGTACAATGAAACCCGGATGAGTTCCGGGCGGGTAAGTGCGGATGTCGGCAAAGCCTTTGTCGAGCGTGACGAGGATGCGATTTTCCAGACTGCAAACTTGAAAAATGACCGGGTCTGGTTTTCCCTCCAATTTTTGAGAAGGCACGGTCGCAGCATCATATCCTTCATTCCGAAGGATTTCGGCAAGTTCAAGCGGCAGGTTTTCGTCAATTTTGAATTGCATGAGCTTAGGCAAATTCAAGGATGCGCTCCTTCGTCAATTCAGCTGCATAAGCAATGGCAGCTTGAATTGCTTCCGGCTTGAGGGTGGGATAGCTTTTCAGAATTTCTTCCGGCGAGACTTGCGCAGCCAAATTGTCGAGAATGACGGCAACCGGAATTCTTGTGCCTTTAATGACAGCCTGACCATGACAAATGTCCGGATGTGTTGTGATGAAATTTTTCCAATTCATGATTGAGAACATTGAATAGAGATTTCCTCTGTTTCTTTTTTCTTTCCAAAGGTAGATACTTTGCCAAGTACAGCAAAAGCCGAAGCCATTTTCAAAAAGATACCTTTGCCCACCTTTTTTGAAACTCATTTTCCAATGAATATCGCATCCATCATCCAATCCGGCATCGCAAAAGCCGTCCAAAATCTCTACGGTGAAACCCTCTCGCCGGAGCAAATCACCCTGAACGTCACCCGCAAGGAATTCGAGGGCGACTACACCTTAGTCACCTTCCCGTTCACCCGTTTTGCCAAAAAAGCGCCACCTGTCATTGCGCAGGAAATTGGCGAGCAATTGGTGCAACAAGTGCCTGAAATCGAGCGGTTCAACGTCGTGCAAGGCTTCCTCAACCTCAGCGTCAGCGACCATTTTTGGCGGGATTTTTTGCTCGAAATTGCTGACCGGCAAGACTTTGGAAAGCAGCCGCCGACCCGTCGGAAATTCCTCGTCGAATATTGCTCGCCCAACACCAACAAGCCGCTCCACCTGGGGCATATCCGCAACATTTTGTTAGGCTGGTCTTGCTCGAAAATCTACGAGGCAGTTGGTTTCGACGTGGTCAAAGTGCAAATCATCAACGACCGGGGTATCGCCATTTGCAAAAGCATGCTTTCCTGGCAAAAATGGAGCGGTGGGCAGACGCCGGAAAGTGCAGGCGTGAAAAGTGACCATTTCGTGGGCGACTGGTACGTGCTGTTCGAGAAGAAATTTCAGGAAGAATACAAGGCTTGGCAGGCATCGGCGGGGCAGGCAGTTTTGGCTGAAAAACGCAAGCCGGAGCAAACGGAGGAGGCGTTTTTCAAAGACTACAAAAACACCTACTTCAACGAGCAAAGCGCCCTCGGCAAAGAGGCTCGTGAAATGCTCCTGCGCTGGGAAGCCAACGACCCCGAAACTATTGCCCTCTGGCAAAAAATGAACGGCTGGGTCTATGCCGGTTTCGAAGAAACCTACCGCAGCCTCGGCGTTCATTTCGACAAATATTACTACGAATCGCAGACCTACCTGCTCGGAAAAGAGACGGTGGAAAAAGGCTTGGCGAGCGGCGCATTTTACCAAAAACCCGACGGCAGCGTGTGGGTGGATTTGACCGATGCAAAGCTCGACCACAAAGTCCTCTTGCGCAGCGACGGCACCTCGGTTTACATCACACAAGACCTCGGCACGGCGCAAATGCGCTACCACGATTTTGGCGCTGAAAAAATGGTTTACGTCGTCGGCGACGAGCAGAACTACCATTTCCAGGTGCTTTTTGAGACCCTCAAACGCCTCGGCGAACCTTACGCCGACGGTCTTTTTCACCTCAGCTACGGCATGGTGGACTTGCCAACCGGCAAAATGAAAAGCCGGGAAGGCACGGTGGTGGACGCCGACGACCTCGTCGCAGAAGTCACCGCCGAAGCTACTGAAACTGCCAAAGAACGTGGTGAAATCGCTGACCTGACGAGGCAAGAGCAGGACGAAATCATCCGCAAAATCGCCCTCGCCGCCCTCAAATTTCACATCATCAAAGTCCACCCGAAAAAGCGCATGATGTTCGACCCGAAAGAAAGCGTGGACTTGCAGGGGCAGACGGGCCCCTACGTGCAAAATGCTTACGTGCGCATTCGTTCGGTGTTGCGCAAAGCGGATATTGGGATATTGGGATATTCGGATATTGCGAGATTGGCGAGCGGCTACGGGAAGTTGGCGACGCAGGAAAAGGATTTGGTCTCGCAACTTTACCGCTTCCCGGAAGTGATTTCCACTGCCGCCGCCGAGTTCGACCCTTCGACCATCGCCAATTATTGCTACGACCTGGCGAAGGCGTTCCACAAATTTTACACGGACTATTCGATTTTGAAGGCGGAAAGCGAGGCGGCAAAAGCATTCCGGCTGG
>CAZHLB010000279.1:0-8463 GCA_964533005.1 uncultured Saprospiraceae bacterium | reverse complement strand
GCTCGACTCTAAAAAAGTGTCAACTACTTTTTACCCTCCGTGAAACATCCCAAAATTTTTTCTCAAAAACACCTCTCTCCAAAAAATCTATCCTGCTGCCGCTTCCTCCACTTCCTCGGCGAGCGGGACAGTTTCATAAACGCCCATTTTGCTGTACTTGTCAATGCGAGCCTCGATGCGCTCATCGGTGGACATTGCTTGCAATTCTGCGAGGGCTTTTTTAAGATGCTCTTTGAGAATGACCGCCATTTCTTCCGGCAGCGAGTGAGCGCCGCCGAGTGGTTCCTGGATGATGCCGTCAATCAAACCATTGGCGAGCATGTCTTCGGCGGTGAGTTTGAGGGCGTCGGCAGCCCGCTCTTTGTAGTCCCAACTGCGCCAGAGAATGGATGAGCAAGATTCTGGCGAAATCACTGAATACCAGGTGTTTTCGAGCATGTAAACCCGGTCGCCCAAGCCGATGCCGATGGCGCCACCGCTCGCTCCTTCGCCGATGATGATGCAAATGATAGGCACTCGCAGTTGCGCCATTTCGAAGAGGTTGCGGGCGATGGCTTCCGCCTGTCCCCGCTCCTCGGCTTCGATCCCGGGGAAAGCGCCGGGGGTGTCAATCAGCGTAACTACCGGAAAACCAAAGCGTTCGGCGAGTTTCATCAGGCGCAACGCTTTGCGATAACCTTCGGGATTTGCCATGCCGAAATTGCGGTATTGCCTCGTTTTGGTGTTGATGCCTTTTTGTTGACCGAGGATGACGATGCTCTGCCCGTCGAGTTCCGCCAGCCCGCCAATGATGGCTTTGTCATCGCCGATGAGGCGGTCGCCGTGCAGTTCGATGAAGCGGGAACACATTTGTTCGATGTAAAAAAGCGTGTACGGACGCTCCGGGTGGCGGGACAACTGTACTTTTTGCCAGGGGGTGAGGTTGTCGTAAATCTCCTTGCGTTTTGCCTTGATTTTCTGCTCCAACTCTTCCACCATCGGCGACACGTCGAGGTCGCCCTGCTCGCCTACCTGCTTGATTTTCTCTAACTGCTCGAACAGGCTTTCGAGCGGTTTTTCAAAATCTAAAAAAACCATGTTTGTCGTGCGTTTTGGCTGCCCTGCGCTGGTTTTTGAAAGGCAACGCAGCCTTGTCCTTTTCAATTGAAGTTGACAAAAGTAGCAATCCGGCTTGCAGTGGCTGGGTTGCCGGGAAATTTTTTGATTTTTTTCCGGGACGGGTTGCACGGGTTGGAATGGGATTCTACATTTGCCGCCGCTTTGAAAGAGAGGCAGTTTTTAGTAAGAAAATGGATCGGTAGTTCAGTTGGTTAGAATACCTGCCTGTCACGCAGGGGGTCGCGGGTTCGAGTCCCGTCCGGTCCGCAAAACAGAAAAAAGCCTTCGCAGACATTGAAAGTTTGCGAGGGCTTTTTTCATGATGAGGTTCTCACTTTTTCATGATTTTACCGCCGAAAGAGACGCCATTTCGGTCTATTGCGCTCACGAAGTACATGCCGGTTGGCAAGTGACTGATGTTGACGGGCGCTTGTTCGTTTTGCCGAGCCATGAATACTTTGTTTCCTGCCATGTCATAAATGGCAATGACAAAAACAGTATCGTTTTGGGGTAGCGAAATGTAAAATATGCCATCTGTTGGATTGGGCATGGTCAGCAAAAAAGGTGTGTTTTCCGGATATACCGGAGAATGTGTTGCCGTGAGCGTATCGCAAATATGCTCTTCAATTTCAGGGATAGAATTGCAGGGGAAATCATTGCCGCCCAGCTTAAAACGATTGGCAGGGATGCCTCGGTCGAGCATTCGGCAGATGGCTTCGCAGTCGGTCAACAAAGGATTATTGCGGACGACAAGGCTGTCTTCGTTGTGTTTTAATTGATTTATGGAAGATATGCCGTCCAAAGAGGTGAGAGAGGCGTTGTTGAGGATTCTGCAATTAGCTTTCGAGGTAGCTCCAATATTTTTTAACGATGGAAATGACAAGTATTTAAGATTGTCGTTATCACTTATGTTGAACCCTTCGGAGTCTTGAATAAAAGGTATGCTAACAGAATCCATTTGATTGCAAAATCCAATTCCGATAAAATTGCGTGAAAATAATTTGGTGGTGCTTATTGAGAAATCTACTTTTTTTAGGGAAGGGCAGTTAAAATAATACATGCCCCCAAAGCCAAAAGTATCTATTATTGGTATGTTCCATCCCAACGAATCTAATTCAGTAAGTGCGTTTATATCTTCCAACAATGAATCCTTTTCAACATCAATGTAAGTGCCAATGTATTTCAACGTTTCAAGACCTTTCAAGGATGTTAACATGGAGTCCCTAAATATGAAGAGTTTGGAACCAATCGAATCGAATTGGGTAAAATTGCACATCGATTCAAGGCTTTTATTTTCATAAATTTGAAACCAATCGCCGACACTTTTCAGATTTTCCAAACCGGAAAGGTTTTTCAAAGAGCCATTTCTGACAATGTCAAGCCTGCCTTCCACTACTTCAAGACTTTCCCAATTGCCCAATGTTTCTAAAGAACTATTATTTTCTATTAATAAACTATAATCCAAACTCCATCCAACTGAAATTAATTTTGGCATTGAAATATCCGTCAAGTTGGGATTGCCTGTTATTTCAATCTTTGAATAACTCGGTACATGGAAGGTAACCTGATTTAAATCTGGCAATTCTACCGAGACAAGAGCAGCATTATCCCTGATGATTACCTGTCTTGTTTTTTTTACTTTCGGATAATAGATGTCTGATAAAGAAGAGTTGCCAATAACCCAAAAATCTCTAATCGAGTCTACTTTTATCGTTGCCAAAAATTCAAGATTTTGAAGAGAAGCATTGTTTTCTATCCAAATAGAGGAGCCAGGTGCAAGCTCCACGTTTTCAAGCCCTTCAAGCGAGGTTAATGAGGGATTGTCAATAAACCCTATCGTTAGGTTACCGCTATTGAAACTAGTATACTCTCCAATGGAATCCACGTTTGCCAGTCCGGTAATGTTCGTTAAATAAGGTTCGGCAAATACGCTCACTCTACCCGCCTTTTTTAGTGCAGGAATATTTAAGTTTTGAAGTCCGTTTCTTGCAATATGCAAACTTCTTGTAATTTCTTTTAGCTTCGACAATCCATCTAAGGAGAAAAGTGAAGAATTGTCTTCTATTCTGAAAGTATGGACAATCTCAAGATTTTCCAATCCTTGCAAAGTCAGCAGGCGCTCATTGCCGGTAATGAAAAAAAAGGAGCCGACTGATTTTAAACCACCCAGCCCTTGCAAGTTCTCCAAAGAATCGTTGTTCAATATTTTCGTATGCACGAGAGTTTGAACGGTATCCACATTATGCAGCCCGTAAAGATTTTTTAAGCGAGGGTTATTCCGAATATACAGGTCGCCCCAAATCTTTTTTACGGAGGAGAGCGGTGTAAGGTTGTGAATGTCAGATAGTGTGGTGTCGAATTCGATAAAACCGATGACTAAGTTGCCTACATCCTCGATGCCTGGAAAAATAATTTGCAAGGAGTCTATCTGGCTTTGTTTGGTGAACCAGAAGGAAGGCTGCCCAGCGCAAACGACGCTCATCATAATTAAAAACAGACAGGTAAATAAACTTGATCTCCATTTATGCGATGAAAACTGCGTACTTATTGTAATAATCATTGTAGCCATTTGAATTTAAAAACCTATCCCACAAATTGCGCCGAACCTCTTTTATTATCTTGAAAAGAGGTTCGGCATAACTTGTGGGTGGGTTCTTGAAAAATTGTTGAACCTCAAAAATAAAAAAAGTATGCTCAAAAAATTTTTATAGCACAACGCTTGCAAATGTACCTTTTTTTTTTGCAGACTTGCCCCTTCATTGTCATGAATGCTATTTTGTCCTTCACCTTGACGACAATTAAAAAAGGCGTTCTTTTCTGTCCAAGTTCGTTGGTTTACATTCGACACCCTGAACGGAAGCGTCTGCTTTTTTGACTGACATCACAAAAACCGGAGCCATGAAAAAGACACTATCTCTTTCCTTCTGCTTCTTCCTACTATTTGCAGTAAGCATTTCCCTCTTTTCTCAACGCATCAACGACCTGACGGGCATCAACGCCCATCCCAACGACCCGATTGGACTACAGAAGCGATTCTCGTGGGTGCGGGTGTGGCACGACTGGAGCAACGACATGGCGTATGCCACAAATTGTGGCAACCCATCCTGTCCGTCGGGTCAATGCACTCCCGCCTGTCCGAATGTTGACCAGCCGACACAATGGGGACTCCAATGGAACCCCTCGCTCAACAACCAGACAGGTACCTTTCTGAATTATGACACTTATTACAAGGGTTTGGGTAAGCGCTGCATTCCCGTGCTGAAAGCCATTACCGGAAAATTGCGGGGCAATGCCAATTACCCCAATTGTTGGGCAACCGGGCAAAAAATGCTCGAACAAAAGCCCATCTGCATGACCAACCTGACCTGGTGCAATCCCGACCCATTTGGATGCGGTTTGCCCGCCCTGACCGATTTGCCTACGCCCCAAGCACAGGAATTGCCGGAAACCTATAAAACCCACGCATTGTGGGTATCGCTGTTCGCTGCCAAATTTGGAAACGCCAACTACTCCTCCAGCTTTATTCAGCCTTATTTGAATTCTTCGGAAGCTATCGGCGTCAATGCCATCCAATACCTGGAAGACAACAACGAACCCAACAAATCCTGGTACGACTCGGGCTTGGGCAATCAAGACCAGGCTGGCAACACATATTGGTATTTTTCTCCGAATCAGTTTGGCGCCATGCTCAGGGCTGACCTCGATGGAAACGGCGGCATTCTGGAAGCTGGCGGAAATGACCTCGGCATTACTAAGTTCTCTTCAGGTGTTACACCGGTCATGGGAGGATTGGCAGGTTTGCACGGGCAATATCTCTTAGATATGGGAGGAGCGCCTGGCTATATTCCTAACTTTCATCATTATAGCACCAATGTGACCAAAGCGGAGAGTAATCAAGGTCTCTTTATGGACGGCGAGTATACTCTTTATTCGAAAATTATTGTCGCTAATAATGGTTTTGGCGTATCTCCTGAAGCGGATTCGTTATCTGGAAAACTCCGCTGGTTGAGAGCCGGCATTAATAGAAATTTCTGGCTTACGGAATTTGGTTATGATTCCTTCGCCGGAAGCGGGAGTGGAAACCAGTCAGGTGTGGAGGCAATGCCATTCAGTGGCGGCGATGGAGCGTATGACTCTCAAAAGGTACAGGCTCAATGGCTGACCAGAGGAGTTCTGGAAGCGGCATCTTCCAAAAAGGTTGACAGAATGATGCTCTACGAGCTTGCCGACCATCCCGACAACGGTAACTCTTACAGCTTTTCGGGCTTGTTGACGCAAGGCGGGAAGTTTAAGCGCTCCTGGTTTTACATCATGACGTTGAAGCACATCCTCGGAGAATATACATACAATAAAGCCATTAAAAATCAAGAAGATTTTGTTGTCGAGACCAAAGACGGCAACGGCAATTGGGTTGGTTCGACCTGGAACAAAGTCAGGGTATATGAATTCACCAAGGGCAGTGAAAAAATATTCGCCATTTGGAGCCCTACCGAAACAGCCATTGCGCCTTTCAGAGTAAGAATTCAATTTCCGAACAATAATGAATATAGTGTAGGCGGTTCGGCAGTTCTTTACCAAATCGTAGAGCTAAGTGAAAAAGGCAGGCGTTGGAACTGGTCGCCGCACGTCAGCGGTCAGACGGTCACCATTGAAAGCGAAGTGCTGGCAAGCGAGACGCCTGTATTCCTTCAAATCAATAAAACCTTCTCCAAATTTTACAATCCGCCAGCCCACGTCACCAACTTGAGCTGCACCCCTCAAGCTTGCTGCGGCGCAATAGAATTGACCTGGACGCCACCTGCCAACACCATCAACACACTGGTTTTTTACAAAGAAAAAGACGCCGGCGGCAACTGCCCCACCAGTTTTGATTTCGTGAGCTGGACGCTTTTTGCCAACTCATTGGGTGGCGGTAGGAGTAACGTAACGGTAACCGGGCTGGAACAAGGCAAGGAATATTGCTTTACGGTAATACCCATATCTTTATTTGGGAGCTTGCCCCCGGCAGACCTGTCAATTGCTCCCATACTTAGTTGCACTACCGACGCAGGCACTTGCTCTAACTGTTTGCTGGATATTGCGGAGAATCAATTGGAAATAGGAGCAAGTTCGGATTTAACCATTGATAAGCTGAAAACCATATTGAGTGTGGATAATTCGCCTAATACTTGCGACGATATTAATCCGGAAGGATGTGCTTACATCGGTTGCAATTGCGGCGGTGCAATTCCCCCTTTTTGCGATGATTGGTGCGAATGGAAAAATCCCGCCGTTTTCCCGGAAGCCAATACGTTCTACATTAATTTCGACAAACCCGACAACCCGAATGACGCACCAAAGCGCATCAAAGCCATATACGTGCAAGATTGGACGGGCAATGGAGACATTAAGATTCAATACGAAAGCTGTACCTGCCCGGGCCGCTGGTTTGAATTGGCTACCATTAAATTAGAGGGACTTGGCACGTGCAATCAGGAAGAAGATGGCAATGGGCAACCGCTCCCCATTTTCAAATATTTCATTAAAGAAATTTCCCGAAATACAGTGGTAAGAAGGCTTCGCATCACCAAGATGCATTCCAGCGCAAGCATACGCCGGATGTATATCTGCGGCACGGAAGACGTGTGCCCCGTCATCGTTCGCCAGCCCGAAAACCCATCCGAGTTCAGAGCGGATGAAATTCGCACTAACTCTGCTCTCCTGCGCTGGAACGCCGCTCGTTATGATACACTCGATGCCCAGTCGAATTATGAAGAAAAATACCTCTTGCGAGTCAGCCAGCAATTGGACGGCAACGGCAACTTGGTAAATCCTGCGATTTATGACATCGATACCGACCCTCTCGAATATGAAGCCAGCCACCGGCTCGACGACCTTGCGCCTGCCACCACCTATCACGTAGGCATATCCGTCCCAAATCCCTGCCCGCCAACGCCTGCGCCAGACCCGAACACCAACGAAACCCGCATCACTTTCACCACCGAGGCGGAACTTGGAGAAAGAAGCAGCACCCCCGCTGAAAAGCTGAACACCAAGACCGATACCCCCTATTCCGTCACGCTTCGACCCAACCCTGCCAGCGAAGACGTATTGGTCAGCATTTCAGCAGGCGAGTTGGAAACTATTTTGTTGATGAATGCCAGCGGTCGGGTAATTAAAAAACAATCGGCAAGCGGCAACTCCACTTCATTGAGGCTGGACGGTGTGCAACCGGGTATGTACTGGGTGCGCACCATTCGCAAGGATAAGACGCCGCTCACAGTTTTATTAATCAAGAACTAAAGGCTTGTTTGCGATTTAAAAAAACTGCCACCGAGCGATCAGATTCGCCTGGAATTAATAAAAGCCTTCGCAACTCCTCGTTGCGAAGGCTTTTTT
Organism: uncultured Saprospiraceae bacterium; assembly: GCA_964533005.1. Lineage (GTDB taxonomy): Bacteria > Bacteroidota > Bacteroidia > Chitinophagales > Saprospiraceae > UBA6168. Next base: position 987 of record CAZHLB010000279.1, on the reverse strand, counting down.
GTTTGCCTACCCGCCTACTCACCTACTTTCCTACTTTTGCCCAATGGACTTGAAGTCGCAAATCAATTTAAACAAGCTACCCCGCCACGTCGCCATCATCATGGACGGCAACGGGCGGTGGGCAAAAGAAAAAGGAATGCCCCGCGTCTTTGGGCACAAAAACGGCGTCAAAGCAGTGCGGGATGCCACCGAATCGGCGGCAGAATTGGGCGTGGAATACCTGACGCTCTACGCTTTTTCCACCGAAAACTGGAACCGCCCGGAGGCAGAAGTCAATGCCTTGATGAGCCTGCTGGTGGAAACCATCAAAAAAGAAATCAAGACCCTGAACGACAACAACATCCGCCTGCAAGCCATCGGCGATTTGGAAAAATTGCCAAAAAGAACCCACCGGGAATTGCTCGCCGCCATCGAAGCCACTGCTAAAAATTCAAGGATGACGCTGGTTTTGGCGCTGAATTACAGCGCAAAATGGGAAATCACAGAAGCAGCCCGGCGGCTTGCCAGGGAGGTGGAAATTGGAAATTTGAAATTGGAGGAAATTGATGAAACCGCCTTCGCAAACGCCTTGACGACCAAAGGAATACCCGACCCGGAATTGCTCATCCGCACGAGCGGCGAGACCAGAATCAGCAATTTTTTGCTCTGGCAAATTGCCTACGCCGAGCTTTATTTTACCCCGGTGATGTGGCCCGATTTCCGCCGGGAACATTTGTACGAAGCGATTTTGAATTTTCAGCGGCGGGAGCGACGGTTTGGAAAAACCAGCGAGCAATTGGCGAAGACGCCTTGATTTTACCGTTCTCACAAATACAACCCCGCCCTTTCCCGTTCACACTTTCCCAATTGAAAAATGCCAATCGAACCCTTGCAGCAGGCTATCCAATTTGGCTCATGTCTGGTTTGGGTTGACCGGTAGCACAGCCTTCAGGCTGTTTCGGTGTCCGCCGTTCACGGCGGCGGATGCTTGGAAACTTCCGCCGCCGT
>CAZHLB010000278.1:0-8475 GCA_964533005.1 uncultured Saprospiraceae bacterium | reverse complement strand
TGTCTTTTTTTGTTCCCTGTTTTCTGGTTTAAAAACCCCCCCCGCCGCTCGAAACAGTTACTTGTCTTTAATTCAGACCGGTTACTTAAAAGTCAAAAGTGAAAGCAAAAGTGAGGAAGGCAAAAGTGGCTATCGGTACTTTTTACTTCCTGCCTTTTGCCTTCACTTTTACCTTTTGCCTTTTTACTTTTTACTTCAAAGTTCCGTCATCTGCTCCACGAACTGCGTCCGTTTCAGGTTCGTGAAACCCAATTCCTTGTAGCCGCTGCGGATGTTAACCACCTGCTCGAAGCCCCTGTTTTTCAAGATGGAACAAGCGATGGCTGAACGATATCCGCCTGCGCAATGCAGGTAATATTTCTGATTGCGGTCGAGCTGCGCCATGTTCCGGTTGATGAAATCGAGCGGGAAATTGACTGCGCCAACCAGATGCTCAGTTTTGTATTCGCTCTCCTTGCGCACGTCGAGCAGGTTGACTTTTTTCTTGGCAAAAAGCTTGGCAAACTCAGGCGCAAGGATTTCTTCGAGCGTATCCACTTGCTCACCGGAAACCTCCCAGGCGTGGAAACCGCCTTCGAGGTAGCCAATCGGGTTGTCGTAACCCACCCGGGCGAGGCGGACGACCACTTCATCTTCCCTGCCGGGCGTCGCCACGAACAGAATCGGCTGTTTCAAATCCGTCAAAAGCGCACCGACCCAGGGCGCAAACTGCCCATCCAAGCCGATGAAAATGGAGCCGGGAATGAAGCCTTTGGCAAACTCGTCCTCGTGCCGGGTGTCGAGCACGACAGCGCCTTCGCCTTCCCAGGCAGCTTTGAACGCTCGCACGCTGAGCGGCTGCGTGCCTTGCCTGCGCACGTCGTCAATGCTGGCGTAGCCCATCTTGTTCATCACGGCATTTTTCGGGAAATACTGCGGCGGCTCGACCAAGCCGGTGGTCACTTCTTTGACGAATTCCTGCCTGGTCATGTCTGCCCGGAGGGCGTAGTTGACTTTCTTCTGGACGCCAAGCGTGCCGCTGGTTTCCTTGCTCATTTTTTTGCCGCAAGCCGAGCCGGCGCCGTGCCCCGGATAGATAATCACGTCGTCTGCCAAGGGCATGATTTTGTTGCGCAGCGAATCGAAAAGCAAGCCTGCGAGGTCTTCCCGGCTGACGTCGGATTTCACTGCCAAATCGGGGCGTCCCACGTCGCCGAGGAAAAGGGCGTCGCCGGAGAAAAGGGCGTAGTCCTTCCCGTTTTCATCTCGCAGCAGGAAGCTGGAACTTTCCATCGTATGCCCTGGCGTGTGCAGCACGACGATGCTGATTTTGCCGACTTTCAGCACCTCGCCATCTTTCGCCACGTGCGCCGAAAAATTGGGTTGGGCAGTGGGACCATAGACGATGGTAGCGCCGGTCTGCTTCGCCAGGTCGAGGTGACCGGAGACAAAATCGGCGTGGAAATGCGTCTCGAGGACGTACTTGATTTTGGCGTTGTCAGCCTTCGCCCGTTCGATGTAAGGGTCGGTTTCCCGCAGCGGGTCAATGACGACGGCTTCGCCATCGCTTTCCACGTAGTAGGCGGCTTCCGCCAGGCATCCGGTATAGATTTGCTCAACTTTCATTGGTGCTGGAAATTTTTTAGCTGCGACCGGCGGGGTGAGTTTTTTTTGGTTAGGACTTGCCCCGGCGGGTTCGAGCGGTGGTGAAAATTTGTGAGGGCAAAATTACCGGCGGGGGAGGGGAGGGGAGTGTGATGAAGATTACCAGGGAGGGGCGGGAGGCGGATGATTTAAGTCACTGGCAGCAAGCCAGTCATATCGGATTCGACTCAGTTTCAAGAATTTAAATACCATTTTTAAAAATTTGCGCAGGTGGGATGGCTGAGATTTCTTCGCAGCAGGAAACTGAAAAACAAACTACACCATGTCAATTGATGAACAAGAAAGACGCCTGCGGCAGAAGCTGCGTGAAATGCAGTCGGCATTTTCCGAAGAGTTAGAAGAACGGGTTGAAAAGTTGGCTTTCGACGATGTAGTCGAATGGGAGGATGGCAAAACGAGGCTGAAAAAGAAGCGAGCGGAAGGATTGAAGAAAGAACTTGCCGCTTTGGAGGATGCAGAACAATATGTTCTGCTTGCCCGTGTGGATGGGCTTTATCCTTGCAAACGATGCCCGAGAGGCGTTGTTTTTCTAAAGAGAGGAGAAGTTTGGCGCTACGGAGTTACTCGAAAAGGGCAGAAAGGGCGTTACACAAAAGAGTTTTTAAGACTCATCCAGCTTGAATTTGTGCCCATGTTTAGTGGTGCGCTTCAAGCATGCCTGGCTCAAGAGAAAGTGATGATTTACAATTATCCTTTGCTTCCTGAAAATTTTTCTCGTTCAAAGGAAAACCGGTTAGTCTATCCACCGGGCAATTTGCGAACGGATTAAAAATGGCTACCTTGCCATAAAAATTTGTCAATCATGGTCTTTGTAACTCGAATGGCAGAAATGGATATCCGGCTGAAAGTTGACGTTGATTATATTACGGAGGCGCTTTCAGATTTGAAGGACGATATTGCAATCACTTACGTCTGTCTCGATGACGACTTACAGAAGGACGACGCCTGGAAAAAGAAAGGCACGAAATATTACAGTATCGTCCTGGACTACAACAAAGTCAAAAACATGGACGCTGAAGCCGTCAGGCAGTGGATGCTGCGGCTGGCGGAGGAGCGGTTGGGGTTGGTGGAGCAGGCGTGATGTTCCGATTTTTGCCAAAGAAAAAAGGCGTTCCGAGTTGGTCGGGACGCCTTTTTTCTTTGGTGAAAACGCCTTTTAATAAACCGGCTGGCAAATGCTTGAATCCTTAAACAAGCAGAGTTAAACATCTCCCCCCAACCTCCTTTTTAGCAAAGACAGACCCTGCAAACGCCCTTTGCAGCGGCATCCCTTTCACCAAAAAATTCAACAACCATGCATCTCACCGGTAAAAAAGTAGCCATTTTAGCCACCGACGGCTTCGAGGAAGTCGAGCTGACCTCCCCTCGTGATGCCTTGAAACAGCACAATGCCACCGTTCACATCGTCGCTCCAGACGAAAAGGGCACTGGGAAAATCCGCTCCTGGGCTGAAAAGGACTGGGGTCGGGAGTTTGACGTTGACGTGCGTTTGGCGGAAGCCGACCCCGATCATTACGATGCTTTGGTGCTGCCCGGCGGCGTCCTCAACCCGGATAAACTCAGGATGAATGGGTTTGCAGTAGAATTCATCCGCACGTTTTTCGAGCGGGGAAAGCCCGTTGCCGCTATTTGTCACGGCTTGCAAACACTCATCGAAGCGGACGTGGTGAGTGGGCGCAGGCTGACTTCTTATCCTTCGGTAAAAACCGACCTGCGCAACGCAGGCGCAAATTGGGTGGACGAAGAAGTGGTGGTGGACGAAGGCTTAGTGACGAGCCGCTCACCCAAAGATTTGCCAGCTTTCAATGCCAAAATGGTGGAAGAATTTGCGGAAGGAATTCACGAAGGGCAGGCGGAATCGGAGGGCTATCCACGAGCGTCTTGACAAGCACTATGCTTCACGTTTACGAAACTTTAAAAGTTTCGTAAACGTGGTCGGCATAGCATCAAAGCCCGGTTTTTTTCACATAAAACAGCTCCGTCGCCACTTCAAAATCGCCTTTATTTAAATTAGGAATGACCGTCTCTTGAACACCATTTGTCACCGGAAAAACCGTCACGTAGCTGCCCGGCTTTCCAATTTTAACAGGCATATCAAAGCCCGGTTCTTCGGCAATCCATTGATACCGCACCTTTAAATCATTGCCATTTTGCTCCAATTCAAATGCAAATCTTGGAATATCCGGCTGCCCTAAATATTGCCGGAAAAAGCGGGTGAAATCTTTTCCAGTAAATTCATTGATATACTTTACCACGTCGGCAGTGGCAATAGTTTGAAACTTGAATTTCTCATAAATCGCCCGCAGCAATGCAAACCATTGCTCGTCATTATCGAGGACGCTGCGCAAAGTATGCAACATCCATGCGCCTTTAAAATAATGGTCGCTGCCCTCCCAATTATCCCAATTCACATTGATGGGTCCCAATATCGGCTCCCGGTTTACGATATATGGACGCTGGCTTTCGAGGTAGCGAATTGCGTCTTCTTTACTGTAAATATATTCCACGTAAAGTGCCTCCATATACGTTGTAAATGCCTCGTGAATCCACATATCCGCATGGTCTTTCATGCTGATGGCGTTGCCAAAATATTCATGCCCGCTCTCGTGAACGATGATGTAATCCCAATCCATATTATGCGGAATCATGCCGCCGAGATAGCCTCGCAAATACATGTTTCCGTAGGCAATGGCGCTTTGATGTTCCATGCCTAAATAAGGCGTCTCAACCAACGCATATCCGTCCCGCCAAAAGGGGAATTTGCCAAAAAATTTCTCGTAACAAGCCAGCACGGGCTTCACTTGCTCGAAGTGTTTTTTGGCTTTTTCCAAATTATATCCAAGCACGTAATAGTCTAATTTCAACGAGTCGCCATCGGCCGAAATATAGGTGTCTGCGAAATGCTGATAAGCCGCAATATTGACGGTGACGTTGTAATTATTGATGGGATAAGAAACGAACCAATCATACAGCATAAAGCCATCGTTGAGCCGCTCCATTTTCCGCAAATTCCCATTGGCGACACAAACCAGCGGGCGAGGCACGGCGACCCGGATGCTCATGCTGTCCGGTTCGTCGGACAGGTGGTCTTTGCAGGGCCACCAAAGGCTCGCCCCATCGCCCTCGCAGGCGACGCCGACCCAGGGTTTGTTTTTTTGGTCTTTTGCCCACACGAAACCGCCGTCCCAGGGCGGGTTCGAAGCGGTTTGCGGAAAGCCTTCGTACACGACCCGGATGGTGTCCATCGAGCCAGCTTTCAACGTATCGGGCAGGTAAACGAGCACGGCATCGAACAGCCGGTGATGCGTCAGAGGCAGCCCGTTCCAGGTGATTTCATTGATTTTCATGTTTTTATACAAATCCACCTGCATCGAGGCGAAGTCGGATGCAACCTTAAAATGAATGTCCACGTAGCCTTTGATGAAATGTTTGTTCACGTCAATTGCGACGTTGAGGTCGTAGTAGGTGACGTCGTAGCAGGTGCGTTCCGGGGTCAACATGCCTCGCAGCGTGTCGGCTTTGGTGAAGGTGACACCATTGAAATAGTCATTTTGGGTAAAACCCGGCAGGGCTAACAGCCCCAGCAACAGCGCCGGAAAAAGTGTTTTTATCATTTTTTGGATGAATTTAGAATCAGGATATTAAGGATGCGCAAGGATATTAAAGATTGGGACGCAGGCGCCTGCGTCCCAATCTTTAATATCCTTGCGCATCCTTAATATCCTGATTCAACTATCTCCCTAATTTCCCAATCGCCTGTTTGTTTCTAACTTTGAGTAATAATTCCAGCCTCACGTTTACGAAACTTTCAAAGTTTCATAAACGTCCACTTGCACCACGTTTACGAAACTTTCAAAGTTTCGTAAACGTCAGCGCAATACGCTACAACAAATGAATATAGACATCGCCAAAGCCATCCGTGAACTTTTGTACGAGCACGATACCGTGATGGTGCCGGGTTTGGGCGGCTTCACCGCCATGCCTGCCCCGGCAACGGTGGACTACGTGCAAAGCACCGTTTCTCCCCCGACAAAAAAGCTCGAATTCAACCCGAACCTCACCCTGAATGATGGCATTCTGGTCAATCATGTTCAAAAAATTGCCACCATCACGGCGCAAGAAGCTTTATCGGCGGTGGAACGCTACGTCGAGACGGTTCACCAGGCGCTCGAACGGCGGGAAATCATTGAAATTCCGCAGGTGGGAAGGTTGTACATGGATTACGAGCAGAAAATCAGGTACATGCCCGAAGGCACCAATTTCAATTTAGATGCCTACGGATTGCCGACCGTTCCGTTTTCCCCCGTCGTGCGGGAGCGACCGACTGTCATGCCTGAACCGAAACCTGCGCCTGCTGCCACTTTGCCTGCCACGCAAGCCAGCCAGCCGAGTGAAAATGGCGAAACGGAGAGCATGTCGCCAAGCGCTGGTGGCATGGAAAAACAACCGGGTTTGCCGGGTTTGCAGCGGCTGCTTCCCTGGCTAATCGTGTTGTCGGCGGTGGTGATTGCACTGACCGTGTTTTTGATTTTTTCCGAAAAAAATGGAAGCATTGCCAGCCCCGATATGCCGGTTGACTCCAGCCGGGTTAACGTCAGCCCCAACCCAGGTGACCGCTCGCTTTCGCCTGCCGAAGACACTTTGTCAACGGTCAACGAAGACTCGCCAACCGACGCCGCAACTGCTCCCGCCGAAGATGACAATGAGGTAAGACCCAGCCCTTCCGAATCTGCCGAATCTGCCAAAAAAAAGGCGTTCATCGTCGTGCATAGCTTCGGCGTCCGAGAAAATGCGCAAAAGTTTGCCAGTCAACTCACCGACGCAGGCTACGAGCCGGAGACAAAAAGAGACGGGCTGTACAAAGTCGGCGTCGTCCTCAGCTACGACAGCCAAAAAGAAGTGGATGATTTGGTGAAAAAATTGGGAGCAAAATTCCAGTCTGAGCCTAAAGTGCTGGAAGAAAATTGAATGGCTACATGGTTGAATGGCTGAATGGCTGTTCAGCCATTTAGCCATTCAACCATGTAACCATGAAAAAAATCGGCTTGCTCTCCGACACGCATTCCCACCTGGACGAGCATATTTTCCAATACTTCCAAGCCTGCGACGAAATCTGGCATGCTGGCGACATCGGCAGCATGGCGCTCGCCGACCGGCTGGAAAAATTCAAACCGCTGCGAGCTGTGCATGGCAATATTGATGACGCTGCAATGCGCCGCCGCTTCCCGGAAGACCTTCGTTTCGAGTGCGAAGGGCTGGACGTTTTCATCACGCACATCGGCGGCTACCCTGGAAAATACAACCTGCGGGTGCGGGAAATTTTGCAGGCGAACCCGCCGAAACTTTTCATTTGCGGGCATTCTCACATCCTGAAAGTGATGCCTGACCGGCAGTTCGACTTGCTGCACATCAATCCCGGCGCTTGCGGCGAGGAGGGTTTTCACAAAATCAAAACGGTGGTTCGGTTCGACGTGGAGGAAGGAAAGGTGAAGAATCTGGAAGTGATTGAGTTGGGAAGGAGAGGCGTTTTGCCGAGACTTTCCAAGTTTTAAAAACTTGGAAAGTCTAACCGGCTAGCTTGCCTTTTCACTTTTACTGCACAGACTCAATATCGAGCGCCAGCATTTTCGCTTCAATTTCATGCTGCGGAGCGTTTGCACCCTTCAATTGCTTGTACAAAGCCGCTTTTTTCGACCGCAATTCCGACAGTTTTTGGTTGAGAATTTTCTCCTGCTCGTCGTTCAGCAGCCTGCGAAACGATTGCTCGTTGGCGTATTGCATGGACTTGATTTTCTGAGCAAACAGCGGCGGGTTGGACGTTTTCAGCGGCTCGATTTCTGACCAGTTGCGCACCTGGCGCTCCTGGATTTTCAGCATTTCTGACGCCTGGTGCGAGTCCAAACTGAAAGTCTGCACGAGTTTGTCAGTCGCCAATTGAGCGGGGCTTTTTTCAGCAACGTTTTGAGCAAAAAGGAAGCTGGTTGCAAAAATTAAGGAAAGACCAAGGATTGACTTCTTCATGTTGAATCAGGTTTGATGAAATATTTTCGCCCGCCAAAGTACGACTTGACCGGCAACCGCTTCCCGTCCGGTCTTGTTTTTTGTCAATCGCAAGCCAAAAGCTGACAGGTGGAAATCAGGTGGCGGGTAAAAAAATTATTTAAAAAAAAATTATTAATCCCCCCCCCCCACTTTATTTCCACCTGTCAGCTTTGAGCCAAACCTTCGAGCCAAAAATTTTACGCTCTTGTTCATTATCCAAGACATCCTCGTCAGCGACGACCTGCTCCACGAAAAATTCCTCTGCCAACTCGACGCCTGCAAAGGCGCCTGCTGCTGGGAAGGAGATTTCGGTGCTCCGCTCGAACCGTCGGAACTGGAAACGCTGCAAGCCATTTACGAAGAAATCAAACCTTTCCTCCGCCCGGAAGGAATCGAAGCCATTGAAAATCAGGGGCATTACGTTTTTTACGAAGGGCTTGGCGGCTACGGAACGACCCTGCTTTCCGACGGCGCTTGCGCTTACCTGACCTTCGAGGAAAATGGCATCGCCAAATGCGGCATCGAAAAAGCCTGGGAAGCTGGCGCCACGAATTTCAAAAAACCCATCTCCTGCCACCTCTACCCAGTCCGTGTTTCCACCAACGAGGAAATTGGTTTCGAGGCGCTCAACTACGACCGTTGGGACATTTGCGGCGCAGCCTGCCAGGCTGGAAAAAAGGCGAAACTGCCGGTCTTCCGCTTCGTCAAAGACGCTCTCATTCGCAAGTACGGCAAGGAGTTTTACCATGAGTTGGAAGCCGCCGCAAGCCATTTTTCCGATTAAATGAT
>CAZHLB010000277.1:7029-8514 GCA_964533005.1 uncultured Saprospiraceae bacterium | reverse complement strand
ATCGCCAAACTCCAGTTTGGCGAGGGTATCGCCGCCAAACTGGAGTTTGGCGACACCTTCAATGCAGCCTCACCTTTCGGACGGGGCGCAAAACTAAACGGTTTTGTTTGCGCCAATTTCACCGATGCGCCAATTCAATAATGATATTTCTTCTTTTTAAAAAATTAGAAAAGCCAGCCTATTATTAAGGGTGTTAGTTCGTGGAGAAAGATTTTGGAGGGAATTTGGACAAGTCGTTTTCCAATTTCCGGTAGGTGAAATCCACATGATTTCAACAGTCGAAGCCAATCATAATCAGTCCTTTCCCTACTTTTTCACAAGCCGTTGAGAAACAAGTTTGGGGAAAAATTCAGGTTATCCACAAGCCGGACAACTCTGCTTCCACTGTCTAAAAAGATGGGCTTCCCAACGTGAAATGACCTTCACGTGTACCTGAAAACCTGCCAGGGATTCGTCTCGACTGGACGACTGTTGATTTCCATCCCACTTCTACACTGCCTTTCCAACGTTGCACGTGGAATTCTCGATTTGGCAAAAAGCTGATTTTAATACCTTTATGAAAATTCGTTTTTTCGCCTGTGGAAAATGATTTTTGACCGGCAAAACGGTTTTGTTTCCATCGCTGCCTGCAATGTTTTGAAACTGCATTGCTTTGTAGCTAAACAAGCATTATTCAACCGGCAGTTTGCAAAAATTCGAATCGCCCACTGCAAACTGCCTCCCGAAATTTCGGGACAAGAAATGCCCATTGACTATGTGCGGACGCTTTTCTTTGGCAACATCAAAAGAGAAATTGCAACAGCAATTGCCCTTCGTGGAAATTGCTGACACGGTGCGGGTCAGCTACAATATTGCCCCAACCCAGCATGCCTACGTCGTCGCCAACGACCAGCCGGAGCGCTTGCAATACATCACCTGGGGACTCGTGCCGCACTGGTCGGAAGATGGAAAAAATTCGGGCAGGCTCATTAATGCCCGCAGCGAAGGCATCGAGACAAAACCTTCCTTCCGCATCCCGATTCGCAAGCGCAGATGCCTCGTTCCCGCCGACAGTTTTTACGAGTGGCGAAAAGAGGCAGGCAAGAAAATTCCTTACCGCATCTTTCTGAAAAACAATGAGTTGCTGCTGCTCGCAGGCATCTGGGATGTTTGGTACAAAGGAGACTACGGGCTAAAAACTTTTTCCATCATTACCACCGAGCCGAACCAGGAAATGGAGACTATCCACAACCGGATGCCGCTCATCCTGACCTCGAAAGAGCAGCAAAAACGCTGGCTCGAAGCCACCGACTTGGACGAAGTTCTCGACCTGTTGCAAACGCCGCCCGATGGCAGCCTGAATATGTACCGGGTGTCGGAGCAGGTCAATTCCGTCCAAAACAACACTGCCGAATTGCATTTTGAAGTGCCGGAACAACCTAAATTATGGTGATTTGGTGGTTTGGTGATTTGGTGGTGGGACATCCAACGTCCCGCCACCAAATC
>CAZHLB010000277.1:0-7019 GCA_964533005.1 uncultured Saprospiraceae bacterium | reverse complement strand
GTGTTTTTTGTGGGGGGGTCCAACCCCCCCCCCCCCAAAAAAAACAACCAAACCACCAAATCACCCTACGAAAAGAGAACCCACATGCTTGTTAAAACTTTCGCCAGCGCCGTTCAAGGCGTTGATGCACAAACGATTACTGTTGAAGTTAATGCAGGAGGGGTGTACAGCGGAAATGGCCCGATGTACTTTTTGGTCGGCTTGCCCGACAGTGTTATCCGGGAAGGATTTCCCCGCATCGAAGCTGCTTTGAAAAACAGCCAGTTCCTGATGAGCCGGCTGAAACTCACCATCAATCTCGCTCCTGCCGACATCCGAAAAGAAGGTTCTGCCTACGATTTGCCGATTGCCATTGGCATCCTTGCCGCCACCGACCAAATGTCTCCTGCTGGTTTGGAGCAATACGTTATCATGGGCGAGCTGTCGCTCGACGGCAGCTTGCGGCCCATCAAAGGCGCTTTGCCAATTGCCGTACAAGCCAGGGCGGAAAAATTCAAGGGCATGATTTTGCCCAAACAAAATGCGCGGGAAGCTGCCATTGTGAACAAGCTGGACGTGTTCGGCGTGAACAGCTTGACGGAGGCAGTGGATTTTTTAGCCGGAAGGCTGAAAATTGAGCCTACGGTAGTGGACACGCGGGAAGAATTCGCCAACAACCAGGAAATTTTCAACGTGGATTTTTCCGACGTGCGCGGGCAGGACAACGTGAAACGTGCGTTGGAACTGGCTGCCGCTGGCGGTCACAATGCCATTCTGATAGGACCTCCTGGCGCTGGAAAAACCATGCTGGCGAGGCGAATGCCGACGATTTTGCCGCCGCTTAGTTTGTTCGAAGCACTGGAAACCACAAAAATTCACTCCGTCGCAGGCATCCTGCCGCCAGAATCTTCCTTGATTTCTAACCGCCCTTTTCGTTCGCCGCACCATACTATAAGTGATGTGGCGCTGGTCGGTGGCGGTTCCGTGCCGATGCCGGGAGAAATTTCTCTGGCGCATAACGGCGTGTTGTTTTTGGATGAGCTGCCGGAATTCAAGCGTTCCGTGCTCGAGGTCATGCGCCAGCCCATGGAGGAGCGAAAAGTGACGATTGCGAGGGCAAAAATGACGATTGATTATCCCGCCAATTTCATGCTCATCGCTTCGATGAACCCGTGTCCGTGTGGATTTTATAACCATCCAACCAAAGAATGCTCCTGTGGACCTTCGTTGGTCAAGCGATACCTGAGCAAAATTTCCGGTCCGCTGCTCGACCGCATTGACTTGCACGTGGAGGTGACGCCAGTTTCCTACGAAGAGCTTTCCGCCTTCAACGTACCGAGCCGCCCCAGCAAGGAAATCGCCGAGGGCGTCATCCGCGCCAGGGATATTCAGGGGGAGCGGTTCAAAGATTTCAAAGGGGTTTATTCCAATGCGCAAATGCCGAGCCGCCTCGTGCGGGAGGTGTGCCAGTTGAATACAGCGGGAATTGCCTTGCTTAAAAAGGCGATGGAAGTGCAGAAACTGAGCGCCAGAGCTTACGACCGGATACTGAAAGTCGCCCGCACGGCTGCGGATTTGTCGGGCAGCGCTGACATTAAAATCGAGCATCTGGCGGAAGCTATTCAATATCGGAGCTTGGATAAGGAGGGTTGGGCAGGGTAAGATTTACCGCCCATATCTGTAATCTACCGCCAAATTGTTGGCAAGCAATACGCCATTGGAAATCTTGAACTTGCTTCCCGCCGGTACATAAACCAGCACCCGTGCGCCGTCTGCTGAAATATCAAAAGAGACATTACCTTTTGCATCTTTCTTAATTAAGGTGCGATTTACTGCATCATAAATATCAACCACCTGGCTTCCCACGTCGGTTGTGATATTCTTTATGGCAGGATATGGATTGTAAAAAAGGTAGGTTGGATAAGCTTTTTGTTGCTGAAACATATCGGTCGCTACGCAATCAATTCGCAATATTTTCTCCACATTGGTCGGCTGAATAATAGCGCCGAATATGCCTACGTGGCCGCTGCCATAAACTGAAAACATCGTCTCCGGCGGCATGCCCGTCGCCCAGAGAGGCCCGTCGCCTTGCGCAAATGGCGTGATGCCTTTAAATTCAGGGTAAATGGACTCTTTAATTAAGCCTTCATAAGCAATCACATTTTTGGTTAGGGCTTTTTGTTTTGGCAGTGCTTGCAGCGAGTCAGGAATATCATACGGATAAAATAAACGGGCAGCATTTGACGCATTTAATATCCATTTGCCGACGGAGCGGGCATATCGTTGGTCGTAGCGAACCATTGCAGCGAGGGGCCAGGCGAGGTCGAAAGTATTCATGCAAAAGCCGTAGCCGCCATTGTGAACGGTGCTTCCGGCAATGCCGCTCACGTCGTAACCGCCCCAGTTTCCGACAATAACGCCCCAGCCTTCCCTGCCAACGGCGTCTCCGTCAAATGCCCAATTCATAAATTTTTGCGGGTCAAAATTGCCGCCTGCTTCCGCATTCATGCGGGCAGCCATTAATGCGCCGAAGGGCATGAACATTTCATAATTGCGGTTTTCTTTTTGGCTTTCCAGGACTTTCAAAGCGTGTTTGGCGGCTCGCAAATATTTCTCGTCACCGAATTTTTGATAGGCGGAATATAATATGAAAGAATAGCCCGCCGCCACGTCTTCCTGCGCCGGAATATGGCTTTTGCCGGGCTGCATGTTTTTAAAATCGAAATAAGAATAGCTGTAATTATTGCTCAATATGGAGTCCGACTTGTAAAATTGCTCGGCAATGGTGCGCATGATTTCATCGAAATGCTTTTCTTCCGGGTAATAATTTCCAACGGCGTAAAACAAGACGTTGTTGAATACGTCGTACCAATAATCATTACCGTATCCGCCGCCTATATGGGCGCTTTTATTGGTGAAATTCTGGACGATATTCCAACCGCTGTCTTTGTTGAAATAATTGCGCAACATGCCGACGTAATTGCGCCCGTCTTGCCTGCTCTTATCAATACCGACCAGCGTTGCACCGAGAATAGCGCCTTGTGCAGCAATAGCTTCGTGATTTTGCCCATTGTTGACGTTGGGACCCTCGCGCACATCGCCAATAGCCGTGTAAATGCCGAATGTGGTTTGCTTGAAATTATGCCCTGTCGAGTCCAGCCAAATGAGGGGCAGGTATTGCCCTTTGGCGGAAAAGTCAAACGCATATCGGTCAAATTCGAGCGCCGTTTTTTTCCAGTCTTTCAGTAAATATGGCTGGGGCAAATTGGGCATCATTTCGATTCGCTGCACTTTCATTTGCTCGACCGCCTGCGCCGATGGAATGAATGAAGTGGTTTTGCACGATAGAAAACCAAACAGTAGCAGGGAGAGATAGGTAATTTGAAAATGCGGTCTTTTCAGAAATATCATGTTTTTAGTTTCTTTTGATTTAGAAATTAAGCTTTATTTCTCGCCGAATCAGTCGCTCGCACCGCCACTTCGAGACTTGTCATTCCCGTTTCAAGCGGCGCAGTTAATTGGTGCTCTGGCTGTTCTATTTTTTTCAAAACATCGAGCAAAGACGCTGAAACGCAACTTGCATACACCTCCTGCTTCGACCTGTCAAGCTGGAAATTCCCGGTGATAATTTCATCCACTTCATAGCCGATGCCACCGCAACGAACCCTATTTTTTGCCGCCTCCGAAGCAACGTCTGAAACGCCCCACCCGGCAGGTCTCGACTCGTCACTTGCCTTTTCTATCGGCGTGGCATCGCTGAATTTGAAAAGCGGATTGGAAAGCAAGGTCGCTTTAGTGGATTGATTGACAAGCACTTTCACGTTTGCCAAAAGGGGAATCCAGCCGTGAAGCTCCATGTCTGCAAGGTCGAAGGCAAGTTTTATGCTGGTTGTTTCAAAAAAACCGGGGCGGGAAAATGAATGGTAATGCGTGGCGAGCAGGCCGCCTTCGTACAGCACATTTGCCATTACCTGGTCTTCCTGCTGCGGATTGCGGTCGTGCTTCAAGCCGTTGACAGCAAGCACTTTAGCAGCATTCAAAAAATGGACGAGGTCAATAAAATGAACGGCATGCTCGATGAGGATGCCGCCGGAGCGGGCGGGATTCCAGAACCAATGTTCGGGCGGGAGTTGCTCGTCCTGGGCATTATTTTCAACGTCCACCCGGCGCAGTTTTCCAAAAACGCCTTGCCCGGCGAGGCTTTGCAGCGCCTGCAAAAGCGGATTGAAGCGCATAATGAAATCAATGCCTGCCACCATTTTAGTTTTATCTCGTGCCCGGATGATATGCTCCGCGCCGGAAAGCGTGGTGGCAAGCGGCTTTTCAATCAGGACATGTTTGCCCGCTTCCATGCAGGCGACTGCAATCATTTCATGCGTGGAAGGTTCGGTGACGATGGCGACCAAGTCAATGTCTTTTTCATGAAGCAAGTCTTGCCAATCGGCGAAGGCTTTTGCTGTCCCGATGCCTTGCATTTTATGCACGAGTGGGTCGGCGATTGCGGCGATGCGCACATTTTCGAGTTGCTTCCAGGCGGTGTGCAGGAATTTTCCGAAGCCGCCGTAACCGATGATGCCGATGTTGTGAACGCGCATTTTTTAAATCGGTATTAAATGGTTGTTGTCTCTTTCACTTCCATAATTTCCTCAGCCTTCTGCATTTCCGGCTCCCGCATAATATTTCTCATCATAAACCACCCCATGAAATGCACCACTGCAATCACCAGCAAAGCATAGCGCAAAGCCACGTAATCGCTTGCATATCGTGCAAGCAAAATGAATAAGCCGCAACCGAAGAGCCTGCCCAGGTACAACCCAAATTCATGGTTCAAAATATAGGCAAAAGCATTGCGGTTTTCCTTTTCGGCAATTATGTCAATCACCTTTAACTGCGTGGGGAAATAGGCGATATCGAGCAACGGGCGGGCAAATAATAAGCAGACCATGAAAAGTATAACGCCTGTCGCCGAATATAGCCCGGCATTGAACAAAGCCCCCAAAACAAAGAGTGAACAGGCAACCAAATATATCAACAGCCGGTGTTTCGGAAAACTTACCCTGCCAAGAATATAAAGCAATATCGCCGACAGCGCCGCCGCCAAGCCAGTTATCAAACCGAGCGAACCTTCCTCGCCGACGTGCGTCATCACCAGCATGGTCGGAGCGGTCACGATATAGCCTTGCGCAACGCCTTTGAGCGAAGCGAGCGCAAGCATTTTATTCCAAAGGCGGTCGAATTTGAGAAAGATAAAAGGCGCTCTTTTTGGGTTCTGGAATTTGCCCCGATGCACCAGCACGGACGCCAAAACCGCCAACGTAAACACGTAGGCAGTCAGGCAATAATATGCCACGTTGACATTGCCGTTAAACCAACCGTTTTTGTCGGTTGCAGATATGAAAGCGCCCGCCATCAAAGGGATGAATATGCCCGTCATGGTGTAAAAAAACGTCTCGATGCCGTAGTAATAATTGCGGTTTCCATCACGGGTGGTATTCAAAGCGAGGAAGTCCCGGTTTGCCCAGAAAAAACCATACGATAAGCCCATGATAAGCCCGGCGGCGAACACACCTGGCGTGTCGAGTTCGGGAAGCAACATCATGGCGGTCAGCGAGATGCCGGAAAGCAACATTCCGAAAGAATATAGCCAAGCAATCGGCATGTGCTTAAGCAACCAGCCGTTGATGGCAAACGTCAGTGGGATGCCAGTATAAACTGCTAATTGAAATATAACCACCAGCGCCAGGTCGTTTGAATTGCGCATGATATACGCGCCGACAAATAGCTCGATGATGGGAATTACCAGCCCATAAAGCAAATTCGTGAGCAGGAGCATCCGCATGGGAAGCGGGTGGGAATTAAAAAAGGTGAATTCATTTGTGAATTTATGCAGCATGATTTACTGTAGTTAAAAGGTCAGATAATATGTTCTCGATAGACAGTGTTGCGCCGCAAATAACCTCGTCGGAAGCGCCATAATACATGGTTATTTCATCGCCATTTACCAGGTGCCCGTTGGTGAAAACGACGTTTCCGAAGAAGCCTGTCTTTTCATATTCCGCCGTTGGTTCCAGCAACGGTTCTTGCGAGCGAGCCAATACTTTCCAGGGTTTTTCCAGGTCGAGCAGGACGGCGCCGAGGCAATAGCAATGCTTGGCATCCGCACCGTGGTATATTTCCAGCCAGCCTTCTTTTGTCTTGATGGGGGCAGCGCCTGCGCCCACTCTCGCACTGTCCCACATCCCCGGACGGGTGTGCAAAATGCAACGATGCTCGCCCCAATGAACCAGGTCGTCGGAAGATGCAATCCAGATATAATTCCCGCCCAAATCCACGCCGGAGGGGCGGTGCAGGCAGTAATATTTGCCATTGATTTTCTCCTCAAAAAGCGCGCAGTCTTTATTGTGTGGCGGCAAAATCATGCCCTCGCGGGTGAAGTTTTGCCAGTCGGTGGTGCGCATCAGTCCAACGCCGACGCCATGCTCCGACACCTGCGTATAAGTCAGCAGATATTCGCCGTCCATGAAGCAGACACGGCAGTCTTCGATGCCGAAAGTTTCCAGGCTGCCGCGTCCGAATATCTTGGTGGGCAGGTGGTTTTGCGGCTCGTAAAAATTGACGCCGTCGTCGCTGCAAACCAAGCGGAGATGGGATATGGTGGAGAGGTAGGTGATGTTTTTATACTTCACCAGCCGCACGTCGGTCAAGTCTAAATAGGGGTCGGCTTTTTCAAATTCCATGAGGACAAAAGCGCCCTCCTCATCCATCACGGGAAAGGAAATAACGCCATCTTTTTGCGCTTGCCTTTCCGCCACCCGCAGCAACAGCCAGGTTTTTTCTTTGAAAAAAAATACGCCTGGATTCAGCACGCATTCAACGACCAAACCGGGTTGGCTGGGCTGGATATCGCGGGTGGAGAGTATTGGGTTCTGACTAAATCTTTTTGGCATAATGATTTTGGAAAAGGTTGATATGGGTTGATAAGTAATCAGGCAAATAATTCGACACTTTCGGCTGGTTCCGGTTTTCGAGCGGCGGGGTTT
>CAZHLB010000276.1:0-8524 GCA_964533005.1 uncultured Saprospiraceae bacterium | reverse complement strand
TCTCAAAACCCCGCCGCTCTGAACCCGAACCAACCGAAAGTATCGAATAAATCAGGGTGACCACTTATGCAGTTGATTGGAAAGGCAAGGGTGAAAACAGGTCAAGTTTCAGTCCTTTCCCGAAGGCTCGCTTTCCAAAAGGCTTTGCTGATGAGCAAATCGTCCACCGTGTCGGAGGACTTGATGAGGAATTTAGCCTCGTGCCACTTGGGGCTTATCACGTAGGCGATGACGTTCGGGTAATCCGTTTCGCTGAACCCTTCAAAAGTCTTTAGAAAAGCAAGGCTGTCATCTTTCAGCACGTCCTGGTTGGGTATCCAGACAACTTTGCGGGGAATGTTGCCGGGCGAGCCATCTGCGAGTTCGTCCGCCCGTTGCATCATTTGGTTGCACTGGTCGGTGCTGCCGATTCCGACAAAAACAATGAATTGGTTGTTGTGAATCAGCGTTTTGAAGTCTTGCTGGTGGGTGGGAGACGCCGGGTCAATTATCAGCGTATTTAAAAGTTCCATGATTTCAGTTGGCATTTGCTGAGAAGTATTTGTGACCGTCATCAACTTGCATGAAAAACCTCCCGATGACTTGGTTCCGGGAAATTTCATTAGCTCGCTGATGCTTAAGCAAAGCTAAACTTAGGTTCGAAAGTAAAGACAACGTAGCCAGGAAATTGAAAAGACATGGTTATTTTGTTCCTCTTTTTTGCGAGGGTGTCTGATATTTCGATGGTCATTTTTAAATTAATGGTTCTATGCTGCCGCACTTATTTTTTCCAAAACCATCACGCCATGCGGGGTCTGCCGGGCTTGAATTTTGACTTTGTTCGACCAATGTTTTTTGACGATTTCGCTCAATTTATTTTTAGGCACGACCAACAGAAAGCTTTGAGAAAGGCTCGTGTTTTTCACCGTAATCTGATTTTCCTCGGCGAGTATATTGGTTAAAATACCTTCGATTTGAAGCGGGTGGTCTGCGCCGTTGAGATTGCCTTTTCTTTCTTTTCCAACCAGTCCGGCGATTTCTTTTAAATCATCCAGAATATAACCTGGTGGATTTTCAGCAAGGCATATTTCAATAAGCCGCTCGCTTTCCTCATATTGTTTTGCTTTGTAAGCAAGGGCGGCGGCGCTTCGGAGCAAGATAAAATGAGGGTCGGGGTCTTCGTCGGTATTAGAAGTCATAAGTGCTGCCTTTTTTTCCAACTCGAAGGCTTGCTTGTAATATTCAATGGCATCCTCGTCGAAACCTTTGCCTTTCGAGACGCCAGCCATGGTGCTTAATTCCATTGCCAATTGATGTGTATGCCGCACTATGTTCATTTCTTCACTAATGGATTAATAGCGAATCTTAGTTGGCCTGGGGCGGGGGCATCGAACCCCCTGAACCCTCTATCTTGAATCAAGACAGCAACCATTCAGAATATCAAGGGCTTACGGAGCGAGGCAAAGTCCTACACTTCCCCAGACGAGGGCTGCCGCAGCTGTTGTACAAATGAAAATGTTTTTCATAATCGAAGTCAGGTTTAGTTTTTCCCAATTAACGAAAAGTGAGGAAAACGCCATCGCTCCGATTGCCCTTGCATAAGCCTGAACAAATGTTGTCTCTACATTCAAGCAATTAAATCAAACCTTTTCAATCCTCACACTCACCACCTTATACTCCGGGCAATGCGCAATCGAATCGCTAATGCTCGAAGTAACATTATTCACCATCAATTCCGGAAAATGGAAAGTCGTGCTAAGAATGCCCGGCTTGACCTCATCGCTGATTTCCGCCTTCACCCGGCACTCGCCACGAGGACTTTCGATGCGCACCAAATCGCCTTGCGCAATGCCATTTTTAGCGGCGTCGTGCGGGTTGATGAGCAGGATGTCTTCGCTGAAAATCTCCACGTTGGGCGTCCGGCGGGTCATCGTGCCGACGTTGTATTGCTCCAAAACCCGGTTGGTGGTGAGGATGTACGGGAACTCCTGCGAGTGGTCGAGGATTTCCGCCGTTTCCACAAATTCCCGGAAAACGAACCTGCCTTTGCCTCGTTTGAAACTCTCCGTGTGCAGGATTTTAGTGTCCGTGCCGTCGGGAGCGACGGGCCACTGTTTGCCTTGTTTGCCTAATTCATCCCAGCGGACGCCGGCGAAAAAGGGCACGATTTGGCTGATTTCTTCGAGCAATCCCTTTGCCGTGTAAGGCTTCTGCGGGTAGCCCATGCGGTTCATGATTTCGACAATGATTTCTCCGTCGGGCTTGGCTTCGCCGACTGGTTCCACCACTTTTCGCACTGCCTGGATGCGTCGCTCGCCGTTGGTGAACGTGCCTTCTTTTTCGAGGAAACTTGCGCCGGGCAGCACGACGTGGGCGAGTTTGGCGGTTTCGGTCATGAAAATTTCCTGCACCACAAACAGTTCCAACGAGCCGAGCGCCTTTTTCACGTGATGCGTGTTCGGGTCGCTCTGCGCCATGTCTTCGCCCATCACCCACAAGGCTTTCAGCTTGCCTTCGAGGGCGGCTTCGTACATTTCAGGAATGGTCAAGCCCACCTTATCGCTCATTTTTGCGCCGTAAAACTGCTCGTATTTGGCGTGGATTTGCGGGTCGGTCACGTCGAGATAACCTGCGCCCTGGTAAGGTTGCGTGCCCATGTCCGCCATGCCTTGCACGTTGTTTTGACCCCGCAACGGGTTGACGCCGCAGCCGGGTTTGCCAACGTTGCCGGTTATCATTGCCAGGTCGGCAATCAGCATCACGGCATACGTGCCTTGATAATGCTCGGTGACGCCCAAGCCGTGGAATGCCATTGCCAATTTCGCCGAAGCGTAGGTGATGGCTGCGGCTCTTGCTTCCTCCCTCGGCACCCCGGAGACGGCTTCCAATTCATCCAAATTCAAGTTCAAAATGCCCTGGCAGAATTCATCGAAACCTTCCGTGCGGTTGGCGACGAAGTCTTTGTCCAGCAGGTTTTCCGTGATGATGTAGTAGAGCATCATGTTCAACACTGCCACGTTGGTGCCGGGGCGAAGTTGGAGGTGGTGCTTGGCGTATTTTGCAATCTCCGTGCGGCGGGGGTCAATCACGATGAGCGGCGTGCCTTTCATTGCTTTCTGCCGAAGTTTTGCGCCGGTGACGGGGTGTCCCGCCGTAGGGTTTGCGCCGATAATCATAATGCACTCAGTGAGCTTCAAATCTTCGATGGAATTGGTCGCTGCTCCGGTACCAAACGTGCGCTGCAAACCGAGCGCCGTCGGCGAATGGCAGACCCTTGCGCAGCCGTCAATGTTGTTCGTGCCGAAACACGCACGGATGAATTTTTGCATCAAATAATTCTCCTCGTTGGTGCAGCGGCTGCTGCTGATGCCTGCGACGGCGTCGCCGCCATGCATGTTTTTTATTTCGGTCAAACGAGTGGCGAGGTAGTCGTACACCTCGTCCCAGGTAGCCCGCTCGAACTGCCCGTTTCGCTTAATCAACGGGTAACGCAGGCGTTCGGGATGTTTGTAAAATGCGAAGGCGTAGCGACCCTTGAGGCAGGTGTGCCCCTGGTTCACCTCGGCGTCGAAGGGCGCCTGGATGGATAGCACCCGGTCGTTTTTCACGCTCACTTCGAGGTTGCAGCCGACGCCGCAGTAGGTGCATACGGTGCGCACCTTGTCCTGCCCGACCACCGCTTTGCTTTGGTAAACGTCGTGGATGGCATTGGTCGGGCAAGCCTGCGAGCAAGCCCCGCACGAGACGCATTCGGAGGAAAAAAAGTCCTGGTCAAGCCCCTTGATGATTTTGGCGTCGAAGCCCCGCCCGGCAACGCTGAGGACGAGTTGCCCCTGCACTTCGTCGCAAGCCCGCACGCAGCGGTAGCACATGATGCACTTCGACAGGTCGGAAGTCATGTACGGGTGGCTGAGGTCTTTTTCCCGGTGCAAGTGGTCTTCGCCCGCCGGGTAGCGCACCTTGCGGATGCCGACCCTCGCCGCCACGTCCTGCAATTCGCAGTTGCCGTTGACCTCGCAAGTGAGGCAATCGAGCGGGTGGTCGGTCAGCACCAATTCGATGATGTTGCGGCGCAGTTTCTGGATGCTTTCCGTTTCGGTGAAAATGAGCATGTTTTCCTCCACGGGCGTGTGGCAGGAGGCGACCGTTTTCAGCGCCACCCCGTTGCCGACCCTGCCGACTTCGACGCTGCATACCCGGCAGGAGCCGAATGGCTCCAGATTGGGGGCGTCGCAAAGGGTGGGGACGGCGTCCTTGCCTTTGTAGCGGCGGATGAAGGAGAGGATTGTTTCGCCGGGGACGATGGCGAAGGGTTGCCCGTTGATTTGGGCGGATTTGGTGAGGATGGTGGGTTTTGGGGGAGCGGTGGTTAGGACTTCTGCGAGCATGGCATGACGTATTTTATTGTTCGTGGCTTTCTTTTGGCGCTCGAAGTTACGGAGTTGCAGGGAGAAGATTGAAGGCAGGTTTTGAGTAGAGCGGGTTATTTCGTTTTATTGATTTCTTCTATTACGGCATCAATCAGTTGTTTGATAGGCTCCAAGAACGGCGCAACATCCGCTTCCGTAAAATCAAAAAAATCGCCGTAATCACCTTTTTGTCGCCAGTCAAACAAGTCTGTATAGAGTTTGCCGAGACTCATGCTAATCTTGCCAGTCTTCACAAAATGCAGAAAAAATTGGGTCTTGACGCCGGTGTGCGTTTTTGTTTCAATACCAGCCTTTACCAGCAACCCGGTGATGGCGTAATAAGCTGCGTAATAAAGCCGGTTTACGGCAGAGTTCCAATTGCCGTTGCGAATGAGCAACTCTGCCGCCTCCAGGGTTTCCCTGGATTTTTCCATTCGGTATTTTGCGTAATCGTCTCGTTCAGATGAGTTCATAGCGTAACTCCTTCTCGTTTTATGTTTTGAAATAATGGTGTTGATTTGAGCTTGCCATTCCAGTCGTGTTTTGAATAAACAAAGGTGGAAATAGCCTGACCATACTCCAATTCTAACTCGAATAATTTGTGCCTGAATTTCTGTTCCGTATTCAAGTCAACCGGGTATGGGGTCAAGATAAGGATGTCCCAATCCGAGTCTTCCCTTGCGTCATTCCTGGCACGAGAGCCGAAGAGAATGACTTCGGCGTTTGGCTCGACGCTTTTGGCGTAGGCTTTTATTTGTTGTAATATTTTGGATTTTGAATTCATAGGTTCTGCGTGATGGTCGCATTGCGAGAACAGATGCTTTACTCAATAGCTTCTTAAAACTTCTTCCAAAGTGTTTGTGTAAGATTGGTTCTTGTATATTTTATCAGATAAATGGCCAATAATTTCCCTGCAATCTCGCTCGCTAAAATAATAGGGTTCATTATTAAACTCGTAAAAACGACCGAATTTAGTTTTTCGCTCTTTATTGTGTAATACCTTGTTCCAATAGTCATCTCCAAGTAACCCATGGTCATCAGTGTAAGTAAAATCAATATTCTCGTGAAATTTTTTCTGTTTTTCATTGCTAAAAATCAGGATAAACTCCACCGAAAAATTATAAGTAACGTAAAAATTATTAGGATTTTTTGCGTAAAAGGTATCATTGGTGATACTAAATCCATAATGATGATAGCCTATTTTTTTAGAAGTTTGTCCAGCATTTCTATAAAAAGTGTGATAAAAAGGCATTTCGTAGCAGACTGCATTATCTGTAGCCAAATACCTCTTGGCACCAAACTGTCTCATTACGGTCAAATAATTAGCAAATTTGTGCTTGAAATTTTCATTTTTCTCTTTCTTTTGAGTAAAAACAGAAAATAGCCACAAGACAAATATTATATTCGAGGCAACAACAAAAACCATTATTCCGTCCATAATTATCCTATTTAGACTTCCGTCCTCGCAATAATTTAGATGAATGTTTTGAGAGAACCACGAAGCAATCATTTATGATGAATCTTACCTTTTTCTGTTTTTTGCCTCCCAAAAATCACTTTCGCTCACTTCAGTCCACTTACCTTCTCTCATCTCGCCTCCTTTTTTATTCAAGTGCTGACTTATTTTTACACCATACCTGATTTCATTAGTCTTTTTGTCTCTAAACCTTGCATAGATGTAGCGAACCCGGGAATCATCAGGGTCAGAATAAGAAGTAAATTCTTCTGAGTCAATTACGTTGAGGTTACTTATGTCCATGAGCGTAATTTTTTTGCCCGTTGCCGCAAATGTTAATCGCAGCGTCACTTGCGACCACCATTAAAGTTAAATCAGGCTGTTTGGGATTTTGAAGAATACCCAAAGATATTCACGCCACCGCAAACTCCGTATCCCCCCGCATCACCGGCGCATGAAAGCCATTTTCTCATTGCTCGCTCACCCATTCTTCGTAAAAATCCTTCGGGCTTTTGATTTGGATGCCTCTGAATTCCTCGAAGTTAAAGTGGTGCGTGTTGCCGGTCACGATTGCCTTTGCATCGGCGGCGACGGCAGCTTCCAAAATCCGGTTGTCCGGTTGGTCTGCGATTAGGGTAATCACCTCTTGCGGCTCCACCATCGTAGCAATGGCTTTCAAGGCTTTTATCAATTGCCTGGCTTTTGTGGGAAAATCGGGATTCAACTTTTTGAATTTTTCTCGCTGCGACACTTCTTCGTACTCTTTCAAAAGCTGCGGCGACAAGCAAATCCGCACTTCACCGGTCAAAACAAGTTCGTTGAAAATTTTGTACGGGTAGCCAAATTGACCGATGAGGGAGGATATGAAAACATTCGTATCAATGACAACCCGATTATTTTCCATGCCTGTAATCGCTGATTTCCCGGTTGATTTCATCCATGCTCAACTGCGCCAAAGGCGACTGCGCCGCAATCCGGTTGATTTCCTCAAACAGCCTTTTGGCTTTCACGTACTTGTCGAAAAACTCGACGTTGGAAATAAAATCAAGCGACTTCAGCAATTCCATGAGGAGCTTTCCTTTATCCGGTTGATTTAATTTGATGACGATGGTATCCATTTCTTGATTGATTTTAGTTCAAAGTTAACTCCCGCTGGTCAAACATCTTCCACCCACTTCACTTTCGCTCTTTCAAAACCGCTCCCCTTCGCTTCCACCTGTTTGCAATCGCCGCTTCCCTCCCGTTTCACCAAATCAGCAAGCCTGCTTGTGCTTCAAAAGTAGCACCTGGCTTTGAAGAAAAAGCTGCAAAGTGCCGCTTGCAAACCGGCAGGAGCAGAGCATTTTACCCCACCAGCATCATCTCCACCTCCGCCAAATTAGACTTCAATTCATTGGAAGCGTCAGCAGCTTTATCCGATTTTTCCAAATAATCAGTCAGGCGGCGAACGAAGGATTTCATTTCTTTGAAGCTGGTGCCAGACATCATCAATTCTGCAAATAACTCCTTGAGCAACTGGTCTTTCCGGTGGCGAAACTGGTCTGCCATTATCACATCTGCCGGGTCGTCGCCAGCTTCGTGGTATTTTATCATGGCGTGGGTTTCCTTGATTTCCCGAACGATGCCATGCACTTTGTAATCAATTTGAGCTACCATGTAGTCATAAAGGTAGATGATTATTGTTTTTGTTTTTTCTTCTACTGGCTACTCCCTGCTATACAACATCTCCAACGCATCCCGCACCAAAAACACCAGATAAACCGCATCATGTGTCCCCACGTCCCAAAGAAAAGCATCGTCTAATTCAAAGCGTTGCCGTTCCAGTTCCTTGCGCAAATCCTCCACCTCTTCCCACGGAATTTCAGGAAACAAGGCTCGAATGCCTTCGCTCAGGCGGCTGCTGGCGTCAAAAGCCAATTCCAGCCGTCGAGCGACTGACTGTTGCTTTTCTTCGTTGGCAATAAACTCGTCGAAGGTCATCCCTTCCACGTATGTGACGGCTCCGACGAGATTTTCCAACAGTTGTTCCAGCTTAGTGAAGTCTTCTCTTTCCATGTTTAGGGTGCAGTTTTAAAGGCTTGACGACTCAAATTTTACCGCTAAAAAACGGTCGCAGTTCCTCGCTGAAATGCTCCAACGCATTGTAAACCGGCAGTGGAATGCCGCCGCCCAAAGCGCAGAGCGAACCCTTTTTCATCGTGTCCAAAAGGTCGTACATCAGCTCGCTGTCAATCTTAAAATCTTCCCGTTGTGCCTTCTGCAAAAGCTCTTTTCCACGCACCGAACCGATGCGGCAGGGGAAACATTTGCCACAACTCTCATGCGCCGTGAAAGCGAAAAGATGCTCCAAATAAGCCACCATCGGAAACGACTCCGGCACGCTAACGATGCTGGCGTGACCGAGCAGGAAATTGTTTCGGGCGAAACTTTCGAAGTCCACCGTCAGGTCGAAGATTTTCCCGACAGGAACCAAGCCACCGAGGGGCCCCCCAATGTGCAAAGCCTTCGTCGGACGGCTGAAACCGCCGCCCAATTCTTCGACCACCGCTGCCAGCGGCGTGCCCATGTCCACTTCGTAGATACCGGGATTTCGGAAGCCGCTGTCGAGGGAAAGCAGCTTGGTGCCGGTGGATTTTTCCGTGCCGATTCGGGCGAAAGCAGCGCCGCCATTCGTCAAAAT
>CAZHLB010000275.1:0-8534 GCA_964533005.1 uncultured Saprospiraceae bacterium | reverse complement strand
CCTCCACTTTTGCCTTTTACCTTTTTACTTTTTACTTCTAAAAAACGGAAGCCTATGTTTTGTCCAAATTGCGGTACGCAAAACGCCGACACGGCAGCCTTCTGCGCCAATTGCGGCTCCCCGCTCAAGTCCACTTCGATGCCCGGCGGCGGCGGTTCTCAACCCAATCCCAATCCAACGCCCCCGCCCGGCAACTACAATCCAAACCCAAATCCTGGCTACAATCCAAACCCAAATCCCAACCCGCAAGGGGCGGATTTGATTATCAAAATCCTGTCGTTTTGCTTCCCGATTGTGGGTTTGGTACTCTACTTCGTCTGGCAAAAGGAACGACCGCAGGCAGCGAAGGACGTTTGCACTTGGGCTGCCATTGGTTTTGGCGTTGGCGTCGTGTTCTACATAATTATGGCGCTGGCGGGCGGTGGGTATTGAGAAATATGGGTTGGACAAAAAAAGGTGACACCTGCAACCGGCAGGTGTCACCTGTAACTAAGTAATGCTTGAAAAATAACTTCCCGAAATCGGTTTAGGAGGTTTAGAAGGTTCAGGAGGTTTAGCCCAACTAAACCTCCTGAACCTTCTAAACCTCCTAAACCGATTTCGGGAAGTTATTCTTTGCCCATTACTAAGGATGAGTTTTCCTAAAAATCATTCCTCCGCAAACCTTTGTAGCCTCTCAATCTTTCACCACAAAAACCAAGCTCTTCTGCTCCCACCCGCTCGTCAGCTTGCACAAATAGCTGCCCGCCGGAAGCCCTTCCGCCGAAAAACGCACCTCGTACAAGCCTGCCGCCTGGCTTTCACCTGCCACCAAACTCCTGACTTTTTTGCCGGAAAAATCAAAAACTTCGAGGCTCACCGCTGCTGGCTCGTCCAGCCGGTAGCGAATGGTGGCGCTTTCGCCGAGGGGGTTGGGGGTGATTTGGAACACCCCCTCCCCGGCGAGGCTTGCCTTCTCGGAGCGTGGATTGGAGCGGTCTTCGGTGTTGCCGCTGCCGAAATTTTCATTTTCAATCAAAAGCACACCGCCTGCATCGGCAGTCAGTTCGCTGCCGGGCGTGATAGACATATCGAGATTGTTGCCGTTGGGCGTGAGGCTCACGTCGTAGCCAGCGTTTGGCGTCAGCCCGGTGACGATTTGCAGCGTGACGGAATTGGGGATGGAATAAGCCGTCGAGGTGAAAACGCCGCCCCAGACTTTGGCAAAAACCACCGCCGTGTTGTTCACCACCGCTCCCTCGAAGGCAGTTCCGGCAGTGCTTTGCACGAGCATCGCCTCGTCTTTGGCAACGTTGCCATCCGCTCCTTGCAGCACGTTCAGGAAGCGCACATCCTGCGGGTTGGACGGGTCTTCAACCTTGATTTGGTGGGTGGTGAATTCCTCTTGCGCCAGCACATTCAAAGGTTCAGACACCGTTGGCGTGAGCATGGCAGCCGCCGGGAGCAGGTTCGACAGGTAGAGTTTTTGCCCGCCGGGCGTCGTCACGGTTGCGTTTTTGCCGGAAACGGCGGGCGCTGCGGTGAATTGCAGGAAGAATCGCTTGAACCTGTTTGCCGTCTTCGATTTCGCTCGGTCATAAACTACGATGTGGTCGGGTTTGAGCCAAACGATGGAGCGAGAGGCATGCTCGATGTCCATTGCTGCGTTGGCGGGCGTCCATTGATTCGGGCGATTGTACAAATTGGTGGCGTCGCCGGTGGCGTAAACGTAGCCGTCGCCGAAGCTTGTTTTCACCGAAGGGTCGCCTGCGTTTAGCCCTTCTTTCCATTGCCCGCCACGCTCCGAAATGGGGCCCTCGTACCACTGCATGTTGGCAGGCACGTCGTTTTGCAGGGCAATCGTGTTGTGAAATTCCGAGGTCGTGCCGATGTTGTCGTTGGTGTAACCGCTGCGTTCTTTGGTCAGCCACTCGCCTTTGCGATAAAACTCGAACTGGTTGCCGTCGCCCGCCTGGTGGTTGATTTTTGTCCAGTGGCAATGCCAGTTGAACCACGAGCAGTCGGGCGTCCATTCCGTGCGGGCGAGGACTCTGTTCCAGGCGGGGTCGAAAAAGGTGGTTTCCATGGCGGGGCGAGGGTCGGGCGGGTCGGAGACGCCCGGCGGGAGCATCAGGAAATAATAAATACCATGTGTGGCGAGGCTGCTGTTCCAGAGTTGAGAAATATGCTGTGCGATATGCCCGCTGCCACCCTGAAGTGCATTGCGGGTGAACCAGCGGGTTTTGTCGAGGCGGCTTTGGTTGTTGCCCAACTCCATGTCAATCAAGCCAATCGGAGCGGAGATGTCCACCATGAAAGGCGTCATCCAGGTGCGCAAAATGTCGCCGTAGTTCGCCACCGCATAAATGGGCCCATAATAAGTTGCCTGCGGCGGAATGTAGGGTGCTGGCGCAATCGAGTGCAGCATCCCATCCATGACCTTCGTCCAATAGTCGCTTGTGAGCAATTTCGCCTGCTTGCCAATGACGTTTTCATCCGCCCAGCCTGCCGTTTTCAGCGCCAAAAGCGACTGCGCCACCCAGCCGGTGCTTTCGCCGTAAAGCGAACCTTCCACCGACATTCCGCCGCTGCCCATGCCCAAGCCGGTTGCCGGGACGCCGTAGTCGGCAGCCACGATTTCCGGCTTTCCATACTGCGCATATTGCTGGTAAAGCCAAGCCCCAGTTGCATTGTGGATGTAGCTGCGCACACTGTTGCCGAGGGCGGAAAAGTGCAGGTTTGGGTTCAGCGGGACGTCGTCGTCGGCGTCCATCGAGAGCGCCATGAACGTGAGGTTGCGGGCGTGACCGGAGTAATAATTGTTCAAAATCCAGCGGTTCGTCAGGGTGATTTGTTTGTCGTTCACCAAGCCGACGGGCGTCGGGTGATTCCACGCCAAAGTCTGTTCATCGAGCCAGCGCAGGAAAACCGTGCGGATTTTGGCTTTGTCGCCGGCAGTCAGGATGTCGTTGTTGTTGGCGTCTTTGGCGTTGTAAATCCAGTCCACCGTCAGCGGGCAAGCCTCGCCATAAACTCGGGAACGGTCGAAAGTCATGAACTGCGGGTCACGAAAAGGTACGCCTGTCGCCGTGCCCAAAATAGCCCGGTCAATCACGTACATCAGCAAATTCCGGGCACGCTGCGCATGAACCGGACGGTTTGCGACCACCGGGTCAATCAAAGACCAAAAGGCAAAAAACTCCGCATACTGCTCCGTCACGTAGCCCGACCAGGTGATGTTTCCGATGTCGGGCCAATTCGGGTTTTCCACTCCGCCAGGGTAAAACTTCGTGTTGTAATTATTGACGGCAGTGTTCAGCGCATTTTGCAGGGCGACAAAAATGGGGTTGGAAGGCGTCGCCCAAGCCTGCAAATCCGGCAAGTCGTCTTGGGTAAAAAGCAGTCGGGGATGGCTCGTCACGGCGGCGGGATTGTCGGGCATGGTGATGAAATTTCTGACGCTTGAAACCGTCCCCGTTGCCGAGGGGCTTCCTGCCTGCACCGTCCAAAAATAGGGCGTGTTGTAGCTCAGGTTTTGCGCCACCCGGCTGGTGGTGGTCACGTTGTCGTCCTGGAAAATCACGTTCTGCATGGCGGCGTCCGTCGCCACTTTCACTTTGTAAAAAGTAGCGTTGGTCACGGCATTCCAGGTGAGTTTCGTGCCCAAAATTTGCAAAGTCGAGCCGTTCGATGGCGTGGCAAGCACTGGCGCAGCCAACGTGCCGCCGCCCACCGTGAAGCTGCGAATGGACGACCAGGCGCTCGCTTGGTACGGGTTTAATTTTTTGGCTTTGACACGCCAGTAGTAAGTGCCGGGTGCAAGCGCAGGCGTGGTTCGGGAAGTGCCAACGTAGCTCGTATCGAACAAAATTTCGCCGCCCGCCGCCGGGGTGTTTCCCAGCGAAACCTTGTACTGTTCAGCCCCGGCGACCGCCTGCCAACTCAGCGTGACGACCGAAGGCTGTCCGGTCGCCGCATTCGCAGGCGAAATCAGCACCGGCGTTGCCAAAGACCCGCCGCTGCTCGTGCCGACCGTGAATCTCCATTTCGGCGACCAGGCGCTCGATTGGTAGGGATTGGCGGCGTGTTTGGCTTTGACCCGCCAGTAATAACTGCCGGGAGCAAGGTTGGTCACCAGGTAAGCCGTGTCGGTGTAGGTCGTGTCCCAAACCACCGTTCCTTGCGCCACCGGCGTCGTGCCGACAGCGACTTTGTACTGGTCAGCGCCGGGCGTCGCATTCCATTTAAGGGTCACGTTGGCAGGCTGGTTGACGGCGTTGTTCGCCGGGGAAATGAGCACGGGAACCGGGAGGGTTTGTGCGTGAATCAGGAAGGGTGCGGCAATGAGCAGGCACACCTTCACCAGGATTGAATGGGAAAGTTTCATAAAACGGTTGTTGCGTTTTTAAAGTGAAAAAATGATGTGAGCTGTCTCAGAGAGGGCTTTTTCTGCGCAAGAGGGTGAGTTTTTATTGTAGCCTCATTTGAATGGCGACAAAGGTAGGCGGGTGAGGAAGGGTGGGCAACTGAACGGATGTACGGTTTTACCCCAACCGCATCACCGCCTCCACCCTCGTCCCCCCGCCCGCCGCCGTCTCAATCTCAACTCGTCCACCCGCCTTTTCTCCCCGCCGCCGCATATTCGTCAACCCATTGATGCGGGAAAGTTTCTCCTCGTCAAAACCTGCGCCGTCGTCTTGCACCACCAGCCGCAACTCATGCCCCGAAGTTTTGATTTCCACAATAAGCACCCCACACCGGGCGTGCCGCACCGCATTGTTCACCGCCTCCTTCGCAATCAAAACCAGGCTGCTGACCACGCCCGACCCAGGTTTCAGCGCCGCCGCCGCCCGGTCGAACTCGAAACGGCACTCGATGCCTTGCGCTTCGCAAACGTCGTTGGCAAAAATGCGGATGCGGTCGGCGGCTCGACCCAGCGAATCGTTTGCCGGGTCAATCGCCCAAACGATGTCGCTCATTGCCTCCAAAAGCTCACGAGCATTCGAGCCAATGCGTTGAAAAAGAGCGTTTTGCGCCGGGTTTGCCACTTCCGTTTTTTGCCGCAGCAGCATGTCGCTCGCCAGGGCGATGCGGGTCAAACCGGAGCCAATGTCATCGTGCAAATCGGCGGCGATGCGGGAGCGGATGCGCTCGATTTCGAGCAGGCGGCGGATGCGCAGGCGAATGAAAAACCAAGCTCCTGCCCCAACCACCGCCAGGCAAGCCGCCAAAAACCACCACCGCTGCCAAACCGGCGGCACAATCGTGAAGGAAAACCTCGCTGGTGCAGGGCTTTTCAATTCATCAACGCCGAGCGCCTCCACCCAAAAAGTGTACGACCCAGATTTCAGCCCTGCAAAATTGACCGACTCGAGGGCGTTCGGGGCGCTCCAATCGCCGTCGCCGTTGCGCTCCAATTTGTGCCGGAAGCGAATGTCGGTGCGGCTTTGCAGGCACACCGTGCCGAAATCGAAGACCAGGTCGTTTTCACCGGCAGCCAGCCGCAAGGCATTTTCGAGGGAATGTTCCTTGCCATTCACGGTCAGCTTTTGCAGCAAAACCGGCGGCTGAAATGGCTGCCTCGTCGCCCGCCTTTTGTGAAAAACCACTTCGAAATTTGTCGCAACCCAGCCCGCCCCGTCGGGAAAAACGCCGAGCGACCAAATCGGGCACTGCGCCACTTCCCGGTTGCCATCAATTTTGAATGCCCCCTCGTGGTCGCCAAATTTATTTGGCAGACCCGGCATTGAGTCAGCCAAATAAATCTGGCGACTACTGTATTTCACAAAAGCCAGTCCGTGCCAGGTGGCAATCCAAAGCGTCCGGTCTGCGCCCTCGACGATGTGGGAAATGCGGTTGCTCAACAGCCCTTCGGCTTTGCCGATGCGCACCGTGCGACCGTCGGGGGTGAGGCGAATTAGCCCCAAATTGGTTGTGCCAAACCAGACGCCTCCATCCTTGTCCCGATGTATGCAATTGACGTCTTCTTCCTTGTTGCCGGGGATGTTTTCGAGGGTGCGTTCCAGTTTCAGTTCGGCGTTGAAAATCAACACGTTGTTGTTTTCGTAGGCGAACCAAAAATTGCCGTCGGGGTCTTCCATCACCTCTCGACCGTTGGACAAACGAGCGCCGGGGTCGAAGGGCAGGGACTTCACCAAGCGAGGTTTTTCTGCTGAAATGTCCACCACGTGCAGCCGGGGAGCGCCATTTTCGGCGTACCAAAGCCTGCCTTTGCTGTCCACGAACATCCAAATGGACATCGCCCTTGGAAACCCGGTCGCCGTGCTGATTAGCCGCCGGAAGCGAAGGCGCAGGTTGCCGCCGGGTCGCTCTTCGATGAAATAATTGACCAGCGAGCCATCGTCTGTTCCGAGCCAAAGCTGGTTGCCGGGCAAGATTTTCACCGTGCCCATGCTTTTGAAATATTCGTCTGGAAATGGCTCCAAATGCTGCTCCGACCAGCCGCCGCCTGCCGTGCGACCCACCACCCGCAAGCCGTCTGGCGTGGAAAACCAAAGCCGCCCCTTTTCGTCGGCGCAACCCAGCCCGGCGGCAAAGGGATAGCCGAAGCGGTAGGTTTCCGTCTCCTCCAGTTTGAAAATGCCCTTGCCAAAGCTGGCAAACCAAAGATTGCGCTCCCGGTCGAGCAACACCGAACTGATGAAGTCGGAAGGCAACCCATTTTTCGCCGAAATCCATTGACCCTCAGCGACCGAAGGATTTGCGAGGCTGGTTTTGAAAAAGCCTTTGTTGGTAGCAATCCAGAGGAATCCTTCCCCGTCTTCGAAGGCGTAGGCAGTGACGCAATTGGGCAAGACGAGGGTACGCTGCACTTTTTTGTCCTTGAAAACATAAATCCGGTGCTGCTTTGCGCAACCGACCACCCAACGACCATCAGTCAGCAAATTCGCCCAATCAAAATAGTCGTCGGGCGCAGGGTGCGGCAATGCCTCGGAAAGCGTTCCATCCGCCGGGTCGAGCCGCCGCAATTGACCGTCGAACAGCGCCCAGATTTTCCCGCCCGCATCCCGGTACAAGGTTCCCGCCGCCGAAAATTTGTAGGTGCGCATCATTTTGGCGTCCTGCACTACCTGTCGGGCTTTGCCGTTCCGCCACTCGAACAGCCCTTCTTCCGTGCCGACGAGTAACACGTTCGGCTCGGTTTCGAGCAAGGCGGTCACCAGGTTGCTGAGAGGCGCCGAGCCGACCTCGTGATGCCGCCAGGTTTTTCCGTCGAACTCGAACAGCCCGTTGCCATTGCCACCTGCCCAGATGCGCCCGTCGGCGGTCTGCGCAAAACTGATGCTCAAGCCGATGGACTTGCCGCCTTCCGCCTTTTCATAATTCACAAACCGCCGCCCGTCGAAGCGGCTCAAACCACCGTCCGTGCTAATCCAGAGGTAACCTTGTGCATCCTGAAAAAAGAAGTAACAGACGTTGGAAAGCAGCCCCTCCCAGGTGGTGTAGCTGCGGAAGGGGAGTTGCTGCGCCGTTGCGGTGGACAGGCAAAACAAAAGAAAAAGAAGGGTGAAAACCTTCTGCATTCAACAAGGAATCATCGTCCCGGAGGGACGCAACATCGGTAGCAATCTGCCCAACCTCCGCACCACCCCCAACCCCTAAAGGGGGGCTGACCCTGCTAAAATTGGAATGTGGAAACAAGGCTCGACATTTCAATTTTAGCAGGGTCAGCTCCCCTTTAGGGGTTGGGGGTGGTGCGGGGGTTGGGCAGGTTGCTACCGATGTTACGTCCCTCCGGGACGAGGGTCAAAACCACTTGTGTTTCATCGCCTTAGCCACCGCCTCCATGCGGGAGCTGACGTGCAGTTTTTCATAAATGTTGTGCAAGTGAAAGCGCACCGTGTGGACGCTGAGAAACAGCCGGTCGGCAATGGCTTTGTAGCTATGCCCCTCGATGAGCAGCCGCAAAACGTCCAATTCCCGCTCGGAAAGCGTAGCGATGGCAGGGTCGGCTTTCGGCTTTTGAAAAAAGTCGAGCACCTTCCGGGCGACCTCGCCACTCATCGGAGCGCCGCCTTCGTGGGCGTCCCGGATGGCTTGGAGCAGGCGGTCGGCAGGCGTTTTTTTCAAAATATAGCCGCAAGCGCCCGCCCGCAGCGATTCAAAAATCAGGTCGTCGGAGCCATGCACCGTTTGCATCACGACAGGCAGGTTAGGGTAGCTTTCTTTCAGCAATTTGACGCACTCGATGCCCGACTGACCGGGCATGGAAATGTCCATCAAAACCACGTCGGGCAAAGCTTGGGCGCTCGCCAACCCGGCGACGGCTTCTCCGCAATTTTTGAAAACCCCGGTGCAGGCGAAGCCTTCGGAGTTGTTCAAAATCCACTGCAAGGCATCCCGGATGTCGGCGTCGTCGTCCACGATGGCAACGGTGAGCGGCTGGGCGTTTGGCATGAATGAAATTTTTGCGAAAAGTAGGGGAAACTTCGAGGCGGGGCGGCTGAACGTTTGTACGGTTTTTTTAGCAGTGTCAACTTGTGGGCGATGCTCGGATTGTAGCGGCGGGGTTCAGCCCGCCGGAGTTTTGGAAG
>CAZHLB010000274.1:0-8572 GCA_964533005.1 uncultured Saprospiraceae bacterium | reverse complement strand
AGGCAACTCAAACCGGAAGCCCGGCGGGAAATGATTGAGACTTTTGCCAACGCCAGCCTCGTGCCGACTGCCATGATTGACGTTTCCGACGGGGTGTCTTCCGACCTGATGCACATCTGCAAGCAGTCCAACGTGGGCGCAATTGTGGAGGAAAATCAGTTGCCGATTCACCCCGATTCCAAAGTGATGGCGCTTAAATTTCACCTTGACCCCACCACCTGCGCATTGAACGGCGGCGAGGATTACGAGCTGCTTTTCACCATTGACCCGAAAGACTTGGACAAGGTTCGCTACCTCGCTGATATCTACATCATCGGTGAAATCACGGAAGAATCCGAAGGCGTCAAGCTGCACACCAGCGGCGGAAAGCGACTCGAATTGACGGCGCTGGGGTGGCAGCATTTGTCATAATCTCAACGAGTGGCGGGTGTGAAATAAAATTTTTGAAAAATTTTTCTTTTAACACCCGCCTCTCGCTGAATGAGTTACGTCATGCAAGTCGTCGTTTACAGCCAAAATTTAAAGCCCGGCGACCTTCCGCACGTGCAAGCGCTTTTCGATGTTTTGAGTGAACATGGCATCGCAGCTTACATCTATGCGCCGTATTTGGAGGAGGTGAAAAAGAAGGTGAAATTCAAGACCAACGTCGGCTTGTTTGAAGGTTACCGGGATTTCCTGGTGCGGAAAATTGACTTCGTCATTACCCTCGGCGGCGACGGCACCATCCTGGCGGCGGCGACTTTGGTGCGGGACACCGGGGTTCCGATTTTGGGCATCAACCTGGGTAGGCTTGGATTTTTGGCAACGGTGAGCAAGACCCGCATCAAAGAAGCCATCGGTTTCTTAGTAAAAGGTCAGTACACGATTGGCGAACGCAGCCTGCTGCACCTCGAATCAAGCCCGCCGCTTTTTGGCGAAATGCCTTTCGCTCTCAACGATTTCACCATCCTGAAGCGGGACACCTCCTCGATGATTACCATCCACACCTTCGTGAATGGCTCGTACCTGAACACTTATTGGGCGGATGGCATCATCCTGGCGACGCCGACCGGCTCCACTGGCTATTCTTTGAGCTGCGGAGGCCCTATCGTTTTTCCAGACTCGAACAATTTTGTGCTCACGCCTGTCGCTCCACATAATCTGAATGTGCGCCCGCTGGTGCTCTCCGATGCCTCGGTTATTTCATTCGAGGTAGAAGGCAGGGCGGAAAATTTTCTCTGTACGCTGGACTCCCGCTTCGAGGTCATCCATGCCGAATACCAACTTGGCATTCGCCGAAGTGATTTCAACTTGCGCATGGTGCACTTGAAAGACATCGGCTTTTTGGAAACCATCCGCAACAAGCTGACCTGGGGCGTGGATTTGAGAAATCACTGATTCAAAAAAAATCATGAACGAAAAGTCCCTCGCCACTCAAGTCATAGACGCCATGTACAACAACGACCCGTTCAGCCTTTGGCTCGGCGTCGAACGGATAGACGAAGGCGCAGGTCGCTGCACCTTGCGCATGGTCGTCCGCCGGGAAATGCTCAATGGCTTTGGCATTGCGCACGGCGGCATCACTTACTCGCTGGCGGATAGTGCGCTTGCATTTGCTTCAAATTCACACGGTCGAAAAGCTGTCTCGGTGGAAACTTCCATTTCACACATTTCCCAGGTGCGGGAAGGCGACGTGCTGACGGCGGAGGCGGTGGAGGAGAGCCTTTCCAATAAAATCGGGATTTATCGCATCACGGTGAAAAATCAGGAGGGGAAGCTGGTGGCTTTGTTCAAGGGGACTGTTTACCGGACGAGTAAGGAGTGGGAGGTTTAAGAAGGGTCTTTTTCTTTGAGCATTTGCCTCAAGTCTGCCTCGAAATCAATGGTTTGCAAGGAAGGAATTCGGAAGGAAAGAAAAGTCTTTCCGCCGAGATGGGTGATGGCGAGGTCGCCTTGAGAGATAATATCCATGCCGATGATGATATCACAGTCCCCGACATGTTCTTGATATTCAAGCAATTCCAAGAAAGTGAATGTAGGGAAATTGGGAATGAGCAGGTGCGCCGAATAAATGGGTGACTCCACGATGTGCGAAGCTGTGCCCATTGTGGCAACATCGGATTGCTTCAATCGAAGCTTTTCAGCACATCGTTTTGAAATGCAACTGCACATGGCGCCCGTGTCCCAAAGCGCATTTACCCAAATTGCGCTTTCGATAAGGCTGATATCCAAATTGGCAAGTTCAAATGGAGGGCATAAGCGAACAGGTGTGTGAATAGCAAGTACGATATCTTCCTTGTTATTGGAAAAAGCGAAAAAAGAAGGAGTAGGGTTCATCATTAAAAGGTGGTAATTTGACGGGTGTTCCAGTGAATAATGCGTTCTTCTTCACGTGGCATGCAATGCCTGACCATGAATGTGCCGGGGTTATAACTTTTCATTGCTTGTCGAAAAGCTTCATCTCGCGAGCTGTAATCCCCGATTATTTTTTGGTCGGCTATGACCAAAATTCGTCCGTTGTATCGCTTTACCAATTCGTCCTGATGTTGACGATACCAGCGATATTGCACCATCACGGGGTGCTGGTCTTTTTCTTGAGAAATGGCAGCCGAGTTTGACATGATTTGGAATTTTTAAACCTGTGGGTGACAAAGTTAATTTGCCAACGCTCATTTTTCAAGCAACCTGCTTGCTTTGCCATAGTTTTCACCTGAACTAAAATTTACTCGCAATGAAGCATCTGTTTCTACTCTGCCACTTCTTCCTTCCGGCAATCCTTTTCGCTCAAACTTTCACCCACGCCGACACCTTGCGAGGCTCTATCTCGCCGGAACGTACCTGGTGGGATGCCACCCACTACGACCTGCACGTGACCTTCGACTACGCCAATCGCAGCCTCAGCGGCTGGAACACCATTTCCTACAAAACCCTCCAGCCGCACCAAATTTTGCAGCTCGACCTGATGGCTCCTCTCATTTTGGACAGCGTCGTGCAGGATGGCAAACGGCTCGCCTGGCGGCAAGACGGCAATGCCTATTTCATTGAATTGCAACAAGTTCCGGTAGCCGGGGAAAGCAAAAAAATCACCGCTTTTTACCACGGCAACCCCGTCATTGCGCAGCGGCCACCCTGGGACGGAGGGGTCATTTTTGCCAAAGACGACAAGGGGCGACCCTGGATTTCCGTCGCCTGCCAAGGCGTCGGTGGCAGCATTTGGTATCCCAACAAAGACCATCAATACGACGAACCCGACAGCGCCGCCCTGCACGTCACTTGTCCCAACACCATGACCGCCGTCTCCAACGGACGTATGCGAAACGTCGTGGTCAGCCAGCGAAACCAAACCAGAACCTGGTCTTGGGCAGTCACGCACCCCATCAACAACTACAATCTCATTCCTTACATCGGGCACTACACTCGCTTTTCCGACAAGTTCGCAGGCGAAAAAGGGGAGCTATCGCTCGATTTTTGGGTCATGGATTACAACCTGGAAAAAGCCAAAAGCCGCTTCCTTGTTGAGACGCCGAAGATGTTGAAGTGCTTCGAGCATTGGTTCGGGGCGTTCCCGTTTTATGCCGACGGCTTCAAAATCGTCGAGTCGCCGCACCTCGGCATGGAGCATCAGACCGCCATCGCCTACGGCAATCATTTCCAAAACGGCTACCTCGGCAGGGATTTGAGTGCCACCGGCTGGGGCTTGAAGTGGGATTTTATTCTCGTTCATGAGTCGGGGCACGAGTGGTTCGGGAACAACATTTCCACCAAAGACATCGCCGACATGTGGGTGCATGAAGGCTTCACCAATTACTCCGAAACCCTGTACACGGGCTGCGAATTTGGTGAGGAAGCCGCCACCGCCTACAACGTTGGCTGTCGCCGGAGCATCAGCAACGACGTGCCCATCATCGGCACGTACAACGTCAACCGGGAGGGCAGCGGCGATATGTATTACAAAGGCGGCAGCCTGTTGCACACTATCCGACAGGTGATTGGCGACGACGAAAAATTCAGGCAAATCCTGCGTGGCTTGAACCAAAATTTTGCCTTGCAAACGGTGACGACGGAGCAGGTGGAGCGGTATGTTTCGGAAAAAGCGGGGCGGGATTTTTCGAAGGTCTTCGACCAATATTTGCGCACGACGCAGGTGCCGGTGCTGGAATACAAATTGGAGCCGGACAAAAAGAAGAAGGGAAAAGCCAAGCTGTTTTATCGCTGGACGAACTGCGTGGCGGGCTTCGATTTGCCGGTGAAAGTGAATTTGCCCGGCAAGGGCTGGCGAAATATTACGCCAACGGAAACTTGGCAGGAGACGGAGGTTTTCGAGAAAAAAGGGGATTGGAAATTCGAGGTGGAGAAGGCGTTTTATGTGGAGGTGAAGCAAGTTGAAAGGTGAGCGTTGCCATGCGTTTCCTTAATTTTCAGAAAATTAGTGATTACTTTTGAATGCGGATTTCAGTCCTTGCCAATGGAGTCTTGTTTGTTAAAAAAGAAAAATATGGATACTACTTTGCAAACCCCGTTCAATCCAGCCCAGGTAGAAATTCTGAAACTATTTCACCAAGGCTTAACAGACGAGCAATTGGAAGAATTGCGCCGTACGCTTATTGCCTTTCGTTTCAAATTGCTGGATGAACACGTCAAAAAAGTGGCGGCGCAAAAAGGCATTTCTCCCAAACAGATTAATGAGGCTTCCCAAGAGCATCGGCGCACACCTTATCGTTCCAAGCGAAAAGCGGCGTTGAAAAAAGGAGGAATGGCATGAAGGTCGTGATTGACTCAAACGTCTTGCTAAACGCTGTTTTTCCTGGCTCCAAAAATTATTGGATAAGAAAAGCTTTGGAGCAACAACAGCTTACACTTTGCCTCACGACGGATATTTTGAATGAATATGAAGAAGTGCTTGGCGATTTTTATGACCCAACCACTGCAGATTTGTTTTTGTCTGCTCTTGAAGTTCTGCCTAATTTAATTCAAGTGCGCAAATATTATTTCTGGCAGCTTATCCCTGAAGACCCTGACGATGAGAAGTTTGCAGATTGCGCAGTAGCAGTTGGAGCGGATTATCTGGTTACTAATGACCGTCATTTTAATCCGATAAAAAAAATCCCTTTTCCTAAAATCAACATTGTCAATGAAACAGAATTCCGGCAGATTTTCGAGGAAAAGGTTTTACATCTTTAAAGCTCTTCTCCATCCAGCGTTTGTTGGATTTCTTGTTTTGCTCAACCAGCCTCCACATGAGTTTTGGTAAAAAACATTTCCTCGGCTTTTTCCTGATTGTCTCATCCTTCATCCTTCATCATTCATCATTTACTCAAACCTGCCTGCCTTCCAACCGCTCTTTTTACGGCTATACTTTCCTGAATATGAACATCCTCCCCGAAGACCAGCGCAACACCCTCGCCCCCCTCTTCCTGCGCTTCGACAAACTCTACCGGGATTATTTTCAGACCGTCGAGCAAGCCAACCGGGACGATAATTTGGCAGAATGGCACGCCCGTTTTTGCGGCGAAGTTGACACGGCGGATTTGGAATACATCATTTACAAAGCCTCCGTCAATGACCTGGATTTGCTGCTGACGGCGACCGAAAGCAAGTCCCTGCAAATCCCGCCGAGCTTGCAGGACAATACTTTCGCCGAATTCGTCTTCGACAAAAGATGCCCAGAAACGGTGCGGTATCTCATTTTCGCCAAACGCTGCGAGCCGCACGTCACCCTCAACGACCAGTGGCAGGCAGTTTCGAGAGACACCCAGGCGATGCGGGCGCTCATCCGAGAGGGCAAGCGATATTTTACGCCGAACAAAGGCGACGAAAAATACTACACAAAATCAGCCTACATCCGCCTGCGCTTTGCCTACCAAATCATCCGCCTGGCGCACTACGTCAAAGACTACGAGCTGACCCTGAAACTCTGCGACGAGCTTTTGCCGCAAGTGGATAAGCAACTGAGTAAGTGGGAGTTAAGCATCATTCCCTGGTGGATTGAAGGTCACCGGGCGGGGGCGTTGCGAAGCCTCGGTAGGAACGTGGAGGCGAGTTACTTGTACGCCAAAATCTTCCAAAAATGCCCTGGCAGGCGCGCATCGGCTTACCAAAGTTTTTTCATCAAGACCGACCAGGAGTGGGAAGATTGCTTGCGAATGTGCCAATCCGACGCCGAGCGGGCAACGCTTTACGCCATCCGGGCGGCAAGCGAGGAGAGCCATGCGGTGGAGGAAATGGAAAAAATCTACCAACTCGACCCGCTCAACAGCAACCTGGAAGTGCTACTCGTGCAGGAAATACGGAAAATGGAGCGCAACCTGCTCGGCTTGGAATTCAATCCCCGGCAGGCAAGCAACCAGCGTTTTCACCAAATTCCCAAAAGCTACGCAGGCAACTACGTGATTTCGCTACAACGTTTCGTGCGCAAAGTGCGGCAGGAAGGCAAGGCTCCGAGGTTGTCGCTCTGGCGAATTGCGGAAGGCTACCTGGAATTTTTAGCGGGCGATTTTTATGCGGCGGAAAAGACTTTTCACGAAGCCGCTTCCGACGTGAACGACAAAGTGCTGGCGGAGCAATTAGCCGTTTTTCGCCTGGCGCTGCAAATCGCTGCCTTTGAAAAACCCACCGCCGAGGTAGAGGAAACTGCCTACGAAATACTGACAGACAACAAGTTATATAGCCAGTACAAAAGTTTTCCCAACTTTTTGCAAGACAAAATGGCGCACCTGTTCCGCCAGTTCAACCAGGAAGGAAAAGCGTTTTTGAGCCAGCACACCCTGAGCGAACTCAAGCCCAACCCTTCGCTCGAAATGCTGGACAACCTCATCGCCGCCGCCCTCAAGCCGCAGCCAAGCTCCTTCGAGCGCCTGCTCATGGAGCGCAACCCGGTCAATGACGTGCTCGACATCAAGGCGGTGATGCTGATGAATCACGGGCAATTTGAGGCGGCATTTGAGACTTACAAGCGCATCCCCGCCGACCTCTGGGACAACTACGGCAACTTCAATCCTTTCCGGGAAACCACGAAAGATTGCATCAATTGCCTCCAGCGGGCAGACACTTCCACCGTAATTTCTTCGCTCAATCGAGGCGAACTTATCGAAGCCATTCTCGACCTGGAATACAAAGCCAAAGGCGACCTCGAAGGCGCTGCCCGCCATTATTACCGCCTCGGTTTGGCATATTACAACATCAGTTATTTCGGCTTCGAATGGCGGGGGATGGACTTCTTTCGAAGCGGCAGCACTTGGGAAAAACTGCATCGGGGCGAAAATCAAGTCTATTCGCACTGGAAATATCCCATCGGCAACCATGAAAACACGGACATCTCGAAGGCATTCTACGCTTTCGAAAAAGCCCGCCTTTTAGCTGCCGACCCCGAACTGGCGGCAAGAGCAGCTTTCCAAGCCGCCCGCTGCGAGCAAAAACTTTGGTTCATGAATGAAAACTACAAACCGGAACCTTGCTGCAACCGCATTCCGAGGTTGCCGGAGGAGTATTTGGTGAATTTCAGCAGGCTGAAAGAATTGTATTCCGGGACGGAATTTTACCGGCAGGTGGTGACGGAGTGCAAGTATTTCGAAGTGTATTCAAGGCGATGAAAGGCTGATTTTATCAACTGAATCTTATCCTCACGGCTCCGCCAGGCAATGAAAATTTCCTACCTCATCAGCGTCACATCCCCAAAAAACACCTCCCGTCCGCCATCCAAAAATCCCACCTCCGCTTTCCAAACCAGCACCTGCGCATTCAAAACCTCTCCGTTGAAATTGCCATCCCAACCAACAGCAGGGTCATTCGGCTGAAACTCCTCAGCGGAAAAAACCAGGTTGCCCCAGCGGTCGAAAATCATGAATGAATGCACGATGGGAATGTCCTTCCCGGCAAAAAGCAGCAGCACATCGTTGATGCCGTCGCCATTCGGAGAGAAGGCGGTAGGCACAAAAAACGGGCTTTCTTCATTCACCCAAACCGTGATGCGGTCGCTCGCCATGCAGCCGCCCGTGTCAATTACCGTGATGCGATAAGTCGTTGTTTTTGTGGGAAATACAGTCTGTTCCAGGCAAGTTGGGCAAGCCGTCGAGTCGCCCAGATTTTGCCAAATCACCGTGTCCAACTGGCTGCCCGGCACGTTCAACTGCGCCTCGAAACTGGCGCTCTCGCCCTGGCTGATGAAAATATCGTCGCCCAATTCCACCTGAATTTCACCGGGAGGCAGCAGCATGATGGTCGTGTCCCACTCGCAGCCGTTTTCGTCCTGAATTTGCACTTCGTGCTCGCCGGGGTCGAGGAAGCTGAATTGTGGGTAGTCAATGAAAATGCCGCCGTTCAGCGAGTAGGAAAATTCCGGCGAACCGCCGAAAACGGAGTCAATCAAAATGTACCCTTCCGGGTCTTCGCAACTTGGCTGGATGAGTGAAAATGCAGCGCCGGCAATGGGTTGCGAGCTGGCAATGACCTGCGTAGAATCGCTTGCGGTGCAACCATTGTCGAGGCGGCGGACGGTCAAAAAGTACCAACCGGCGGCATCCACCTCGGTGGAAATTGCGGTGGGTTGGTCAATATTTCCGCCGCTCGCAGTCGTCCATTCGTAGATGAAGTTGCC
>CAZHLB010000273.1:5493-8595 GCA_964533005.1 uncultured Saprospiraceae bacterium | reverse complement strand
AAGATATTTTGTCGAATAAACCTGTAGCTCTTTCCTTCTCCTGAACAGTTACGAAGAATTTAACCCGTCCAAAATGAGAAGGGCATTTTCACCGCAACCTAATTCGCCCGGCGGAGAAATACTGGCGAACGGTTCTAAGATTGCCAAATCCATGTTCACGATGCTGTCGCAGCCATAAAAATCCGTGCAGGTGGCGGAATAAATGCCTGACTGAAAATAGACATCGCCACAAATTTCATAGCTGGCAGGGCTGCAAAAAGTAAGCGTTCCCAAATCGGTCACGGAAGGCGGAATTTGATTGACGTGGCACACAATCACGCTATCGCAGCCCATCCAGGAATCCAGAACTACCGATGTTCCTGCTGCACCTGTTGACGTGCAAAAAAACAAGCCTGCACATTCCTGGCACTCTCCGGGGCAGATGTCATAATATTCGTGTTGCGGCTGAATTTCCGTCGAGGTAATGGTCAGGCATTCCGGCTGGGGAAAGGTGTAACATGGATTGTTGACGGTCGGGCAGAGTTGCGCCTGTCCGGCGGAATTCCAGGCAATCGTAACCGTTTCGCCTTCCGGGTCGCCGACGAAAGTTCCGATGGGCGGCGTCAGCGTCCAGGTGAGGATGGCTTCGTTGCCATTCGGGATGGTGTATTGCGTAATTGCGCCGGGGCACACTTCGATTAACCCTTCGACGTCGCCCACCTCCTCCGGTGACCCGGATTGGGTCGAACCTTCTATCACTGCAATTTCATAGTGACAAGTATCGCTTCCACAGCCATCCAACGCTATGAAATAGGTCTCGCCAATAATAAAATTATCGGAAGTGAGCGTGTATGGGTTCTGGACTCCTTGGGTGCAATTGCATTGATTGTCCATCACTTGTCCCGTGCAACTTCCTTCCAAAATCACGCTTTGCAGCCCATGCCAACCCGTCGAACTGCCGTAGCAATTCGTGGGCGTCAATTGAATGGTAATAGTGGTCGAGCCTGCAATGAAACCCAACCAATCGGCATTGTCGAAGAAAGCTCCATTGGAGCAACCGGGAATGGGTGGGATGTTCAGATACTCACCCAATGTGTTGCAGTAACCGTCCAAAGGCAAACAAGTAAGGATGGGCGCATCGGGGCACAGGTCGGCAGGCTCCGGATAATCCGGTGGCGGGCATTGAGCCTGGGTTTTGCCAAGCAAAGCGAATAGAAGAAGGAGGAGGAGTAAATGCTTATTCATGGTCAGCAAATTGTGTTTAAAAAAATGCCTCCGCACCGGCGCCTCGCCTCAAAAGTATCAAGGTTATCAAGCCGCTTCGCATTTGCCGTCCCCAAAATTTAATCTTTCCGTAAATCTCGCTTGACTGTCGCTT
The DNA here is from genome assembly GCA_964533005.1 of uncultured Saprospiraceae bacterium. Classification (GTDB taxonomy): domain Bacteria; phylum Bacteroidota; class Bacteroidia; order Chitinophagales; family Saprospiraceae; genus UBA6168. The sequence goes on along the minus strand of CAZHLB010000273.1, from coordinate 7,238 downwards.
TACCCAGCCGCCCAATCTTCGCCCCATCATTTTGTTGCTGACTTTTTTTTACCATTTCTCACCTTTCTTATTTATCCAATGTCGCTAACGCCGCGAGCCTCTTTCGTCCTGAAACAGGCTCGCTTTTTTTTGTTCCTGCCTTTTGTACCTTCCCCGCTGGAAACGTAAACCATTCAGAGAGAGGTGGTTTTGAGAAAATTTTTAGAAAAAATTTCCTCAAAACCACCTCTCTCTTTAGCAGACTATGCACATCAAATTCTGCGGCGCAGCCCGCGAAGTCACCGGCAGCGCACACCTGCTCACCCTCGACGACGGCTTCACCATTTTGCTCGATTGCGGCTTGTACCAGGGCGACAGCAAGACGATGAAAGATTTCAACGAAACCTGGCTGTTTGAACCCTCCAAAATTGACTGCCTGGTGCTGTCTCATGCGCATATTGACCACTGCGGGCGCATCCCGAAATTGGTCAAAGACGGCTTTCGTGGCACGATTTACAGCACACACGCAACACGCAGCCTTTGCACCATCATGCTGCTCGACAGCGCCCTCATCCAGGAGCGGGACGCCGAGTTTTTCAACAAGCGCCGCCGCAAGTCGCACCAATTGCAAGCCCAACCGGAGCGCCAGCCTTTGTACTCGGAGGAAGACGTGAAGCAGACGATGGAACTGTTCGCCAGTTTTGCCTACGAGCATACATTCAAAATTCATCCGCAGGTGGAGGTGATGTTTCGGGACGCCGGGCATATTTTGGGCAGCGCCAGCGTGACTTTGCGAATCAAAAAAGACGATGGAGGCCTGGTTCGCCTGGGTTTCAGCGGAGACATCGGGCGTCCGAACCGACCGATTTTGCGTGACCCGCTGCCGATGCCGGAGTTGGATTACCTCATTTGCGAAAGCACCTACGGCAATCGTGACCACGACGCTGCGCCGGAGGAAATCGAGAAATTTTTGCGGGTCATCAAGCACACCTGCCTTGAAAAACAGGGCAAACTCATCATCCCAGCCTTCAGCGTCGGGCGGACGCAGGAAATCGTTTACATCCTTGACAAGCTGGAAAATGCAGGCAGGCTGCCTCGCATCCCGGTTTACGTGGACAGCCCGTTAGCCGTCAATGCCACCACGATTTTTGGCTCGCACCCGGAATGTTTTGACCAGGAATTGAGCACTTACCTGCTCAAAGACACCGACCCGTTTGGCTTTAACAGCCTGATTTACATCAAAGAAGTCGAGCAAAGCAAGCGCCTGAACGAGTCGCACGAGCCTTGCATCATCATCAGTTCCAGCGGCATGGCGAATGCGGGCAGGATAAAACATCACCTGTTCAACAACATCGAAAACCCAAGAAACACGGTGCTAATCGTCGGCTACTGCGCACCCGGAACGCCTGGCGGCAAGCTGCGCACCGGAGCGAAGGAGCTAAAACTGTTCGGGGAGGTACGGCAAATTCGTTGCGACGTGGAAGTCATGGACTCGTTTTCCGCCCACGGCGATCGGGGGGAAATCTTCGAGTTTTTAAAAAACCAGCAGGGTGTGGTTCGCAAAATCTACCTGGTGCATGGCGAGACGGAGGCGCAGGAAGGGATGAAAATTTACCTGGGCGAACGGGGATTTGGGAATATTGAGATACCGGCACTGGGGGATGAAGTGTCAATTTCGGCTCTTGCCGGGTGAAATCTTGGTGTCGCCCAAAAACACATTTGGGGTGGGGTGGGAACCCCAACAGGTGGTTTGGGGCACAGGGATT
>CAZHLB010000273.1:0-5483 GCA_964533005.1 uncultured Saprospiraceae bacterium | reverse complement strand
GGGTCTCCCCAAATTTTCTTTTTGTTGTTGTGGCTCACCAAATATTGTTTTGGTTGGCGACACTGCTATTTGAGGCAAAAGGTCAGGTTCGACCCAGACAGCCCTGGCTTGGGCAGAGAATAAAACCTTCTTTGAATAAAACCGCATTGGCATTTCTTTACTCGCTAACTCACTGGCAAGGAAGGCGTTGCACAAATCCAGTAAACCCAAATGCTGGTTTTGCTTCACGAATTGCGCCAGCACATTTATCCAAAACAAGGTCATCGTTTCGTGGTAGCCGCCCTCCGGCGTGTTTTTTCCGCCCACCGAATGGTTGTACGTGATGATGCCGCTTCGCAAAAAGCAGGTGGCTGCCCACTGGTCGTGATTTTTCAGAAACCAAAGCCCGGTGGTCAGGTGCGCTTCGTGTGTCCAGCTTGCGGCGGGGAGGGTGAGGTTGCGGAAATTGGCAACGAGGTCTTCGATTTCTGCGATGTTTTTGTAAAAGTCAGTCATGATTTGAGTTTTTCATTTCCTGCATGCCGAGCCGCATCCCGCCTCGTTTTTTTCTCCAAATTCTTCACCATCGCCGCCGTCAAATCCACCCCCGTTTGGTTCGCCAGGCAAATCAGCACGAACAGCACATCCGCCATTTCGTCAGCCAATTCTTCCCTTGCGGTGGCAGGATTGTCAGTCGGTTTGAACGATTGCTCGCCGTAGAGCCTTGCCAGCAGGCGAGCCATTTCGCCGACTTCTTCCATCAGCAAAGCCGTGTTGGTCAGCTCGTTGTAATAGCGGACGCCAATGGTTTTAATCCAATCGTCCACTGTTTTTTGTGCTTCTGCGATGGTCATTTTTAGTGCTCGGTTTAGAAGGTTGAGGAGGTTTAGATGGTTTAGCCTAACCCATCTAAACCTCCTCAACTTTCTAAACTTCATTCAGTCAATTCCAGCCAGTCAAAAATCTCATCCAACTCGTCGTAAGACTTAAATGCCACCTTCTCTTCATCGCCGCCGGTGAGGTTCAAACCGGCTGGTTTCAGCGTTTCCAGCATTTCGTCCAACTCGCCGGGAGCAAAATCCAGGCTCAAAATCACCGGGTAATTTTGGCAAGTTTCCTGCAAAAAACGGAGCGGCAACGGGCGGTTTTGCTTCAAATCTTGCCAGGTGAAGCCAGCTTTGACGAAGTCCAGCAGGAAAAATTCGCAAGCAGGTGAAAACTGCCGCAGGTGGCTCGCCAACTCCTCCTCCGAAGCGCCGGGCTGCACGATGACCTCCTTGAAAACGGGGATGCCATTCAAAGACGCCAGTTCATTTTTCGTGGCAAACATGCCCACCTGCACCGCATCCAAGCCCAACGTTTCCGCCGCTTCGAGCATCGCCGGTGGGCTTGAAAAATCGAATTCGCCGACAATTTTCACTCCGTCCACCCAATCTTTGATGGCTTTGGCAGCGGGTAAGGAGAGGCTTCCTTCGACGCCCGTTTCGAGTCGAAAGCCCAACCACTCGGCGCCTCTTGCAGCGAAATAGCGGGCATCGGACAGGTTGGAAACTGCGCTTGCTTTGATTTTAACTTTCAACATGACAACTCAATCAGACCTGTCAGCACTTTTGTCAACACTCACTCTTTTTTTTTTCAACACATAGTCACATAGTACACATAGCTGATTGAGTCTCAGAAAACTATGTTGTCTATGTGACTATGTGTTTAAAAAAATCCGTGTTGATTGCCTCAAGTTCAGAAGGTCTTGTTTTGCCGACAAAGCTATGTCTGCCCCACCGTTCATCGTTCATAATTCATGGTTGAGTTTTGTTTGGCAAGAAAGCCAGCCTGCCTTTTTTCTCCAAAGTGTTCAGGGGCAAATCCAAGCAAATCAATCTTACCTTTGACCAAAATATGCAACGCTCCATGCCGGATGAAACCTACGTCGAGCAAGTCTATGAGTTGGTTCGCCACATCCCCAAAGGGCGGGTGACAACCTACGGCGCAATCGCCGCCACGCTCGCTCTCGGCTCTTCGAGGATGGTCGGTTGGGCGCTCAATCGAAATTTCGGCAATGCCAACGTCCCCGCTCACCGCGTCGTCAATAGAAATGGCGAACTGACCGGGCGAAACCATTTCTCCACGCCAACCATGATGCAGGAATTGCTGGAAGCTGAAGGAGTTAGCGTGTCAAACGACAAAGTGATAGATTTTGAAAGACTTTTCTGGAGCCCTCTGGAGGTGTTGGAGGGGGAATAATAAAGTTGATGAGGGTTGATGAGGGTTGATTTGCCTAAATCAACCCTCATCAACCCTTATCAACCCTTATCAACTTGATAATAGATAGTCAACGCATAAATTCTGAGACATGAAACTTATCTCTGCCCGTGCTTTTCTTGCCATTTTGCTGGTTGTGCCAGCTTTTGCCTTTGCCCAAAACTGCGAGGCGCTCATTGCCGAAGACAAGACCATCGGTGGCGCCCATATCTTGAAAACAGCCGCTCAAACCTTCGTAGTCAGGGGGAACTACACCTACAGCATGGACTTCCGCAACGACGAAGCGGGCATCGTGGCGAAGGTCTATTCCAAGGCTGGCGAGCTTTTCAACCAAAATGACGAGCTGATTTTTGTCGATATGAACGGCACACGGCGCAGCTACCGCTTCATCGAAATGGGCGAGATGGTCAAGGAAGGCGGTACGCCGATTCACCAGAATACGATGAAACTCGACCTGGCTGCCATCGAATGGTTTGCAGGCAGCATCATCCGGGAGATTTTCATCAAAAACAACGTCAAAAACCAGATGCTGAAATTCACCATCACGCCCAACCGGCAGACGGAGTTTCAAGCAATGGCGCATTGTTTCAACCAAAAATTGAACAAGAGTTTGGTCAACGATACGCCGCTGGGGGGTAATCCAAACACCGGCGGCAGCGAGCCGGTCAGCAAAACCAATACCCCGCAAACGAAAAGGGTCGCCGACATCAGCCAGTTGAACGACCAGGAATTAGCGGATTTGTACGAGCAACTGCGCCAGACGAAGGAGCGGGTGAAAACTGAAATCGCCGCCGAAAACGACCGTCTGGAAAAATTCAAGTCGCAGATGCAGGAGGAAATGGCTGCCGAAAGAGCGAAAGTGAATGAGGAAAAAACGAAGTATGCCCAGGAAGTGCTGGAAGCGAGGAAACGCTCGCAGGAAGAAATTGCGGCAGCGCAAAAAGAAAGCGCAACCGGCGTGGTGGAGGCACGGGAAAAGGCAAGCACCGAGGTACAAAAAATCACGTCAGACGTGGCGGAAGCCCGTACAAAAGCTGCCGAGGAAATTCAAAAATCCAAGCTCGAAGCCGCCCAGCAGGTAGCCGCTGCCCGTGAAAATGCTGCCCAGGAAATCAAAAGAATCAAGGACAATATGGAGCAGGCGAAAATCCAGTACGCCGACGAAATCGCCAGCGCCCGTGAAACTTCCGCCTCCGAAATCCTGCGCATCCGGGATGAAGCTGGCAAGCAGGTAGAAACCGCCCGCACCCAAGCCAAATCCGAGCAGGAGCGCACGACCGGCGAAGTCGTCGAAACCAAGCGCACAGCCTCGGAAGAAATCCTGAAAACCAAGGAAGAAACCGCTGCCGAAATCGCCAGAGTCCGCGAGCAGGCAGTGCATGAAAAAGAAAAAGCCGCCTTCGAAGTAGCCGAAGCCCGCCGCAAGGCAGCCGAGGAAAAATCGTTGCTCCAGCAAAAAAGCGCCAGCGAAATGGCGGAAATCACGGAAAACGTAGCCCGCCAAAAAGAAACTTCGGCTCTCGAAGTCTCCGCCGCCAAAAAACGGGCAGCCGAAGAAATCAACCTGACCCAGCAGCAAGTCGTCCAGGAAAAATCGAGAGCGACGGAGGAAGTCGCCAAGGCAAAAGAAGTCGCCGCCCTCGAAGTCGCCGCATCCAAAAAGGCAGCCGAAGCCGAAAAAATCAAATCAGCCGAAGCCATCAAACTCGCCAAAGAAGAAGCCGCCCGCAACATTGCCGAAATCTCCAAGCAAGAAGCGGAGCAAGTCGCCGCCGCCCACGCTAAAGCCGAGGCTGAAAAGAAAAAAGTAGCCGAAGAAATCGCCGCCGCTCGCAAAGTGGCGGAAACTGAAATCGCCCGCATTCAACAGGAAGTGGCAAAGGCAATCGAATTGGCAAAAACCAACGAGGATGCAGTCAAAAAGCAATCCGCCGAAGAAGTTGTCACCGCCAAGCAAAGGGCAACCACCGAAATTTCAAAAGCCCAAACTGAAGCTGCCAGCTCAGTGAAAGATGCCGTCCAGCGCAGCGAGCAAGCCAAGCAGCAGTATGCCAGCGAAGTCGCTGGAGCGCAGGAAACGGCGCAATCTCGCATCAAACAAATCCAGGAAGAAGCTGCCCGGTCGGTCGCCGACGCCAAAGAGCGGGAAAAACAGGCCAAAGAAATGACCGCCGGGGAGGTCGTCGCAGCCAAAGAAAAAGCGGCTCGGGAAGTCGCTCTTTCCCAGGAAAATGCAGCAAAAGAAATCGCCGCCGCCAAAGAACAGGCAGCCCTCGCCGTCCAGCAATCCGCCAACCAGGTCTCTGAAACCAAGCGTACCGCCGCCGAAAACATTTCCAAAATAAGGCAGGAAGAAGCCGAACAAGTGCGTCTCGCTCGTGAAAATGCCGCCAACGAAAAGCAAAAATTGGCAGGCGAAGTAGCGACCTCTCGTGAAAATGCCGCCCGTGAAATCGCAGTCGCCAAAGAGCAAGTCGCCAACGAAATCCGGGTCGCCCGTGAAGAATCTGCCAAACAAAAAGAGGCGTCGGCATTGGAAGTCCTGAGATCCCGCCAGGACGCCGCCGAAAAAATTGCCACCGCAAAAGAAGCTGCCGCCAAAGAAGTCGCTGCCACTCAAAAGCAAGCGCAAGAAGCCATTTCCCAGGCGACCGAGGACAAGACCAACAAAATGAACGCCCTCGCCGCCCAGGTCGCCGAAGCCGAATCTGCCTCCAAAAAGCAAATCGCCACGGCGCAGCAGCAAGCCAACGCCCTGGTGCAAGCCGCCAGCAAGCAAGTCGCCGACGCCGAAGCTCAATCCCGTAACGAAATCGCCGACGCCCGCAAAAATTCGCAAACCGAAGTCGCCGCCATCCAAAAAGAGACTGCCGACAAAAAAACGCAGTACGCCGCCGAAGCCGAGGACGCCCGCAAGCAGTCCCTCGAAGAAATCAACAAGGCGAAAAAAGACGCCGCCGACGCCATCTACGAAGCCAAACAGCAAACCACCGCTCAAATCACAAAAGTCAAGGAAGACGTCGCCGCCCAGATTGCCGCTGAAAAGCAAAAAATCGGCGTCGAGCAAACCAAGCTGGCGGAGTTGACGCAGAAAAAAACGGAGCTGGAGCAGCAAATCAAGAAGCTGGAAGAGGAGCTTGCCAAGAAAAAAACCGGCTCGAATAATTGAAAAATCCGAACTCCTTGCCACCCTTTTTTTTGATTAAATGATTGATGATTACATGATTACATGATTGTTGATGGAA
>CAZHLB010000272.1:0-8596 GCA_964533005.1 uncultured Saprospiraceae bacterium | reverse complement strand
GGGACAGGACGGTTCCTCTACGAGGATGACAAAAGCGACTTGCAGACGTGCTTAACGACTGAGGATACAGCCTCCACCGAAACAGCCTGAAGGCTGCGCTACCGGGCATCCGAGCCTATTCAGTAACCACTTTCCCCGTTTCCAACCGATACCCCACTCCATGCACCGCCACAATGCAAACAGATGGGTCAGCCGCTAATTTTTTCCGCAACCTCGACACAAAAACATCCACGCTGCGCCCCACCAAAACGCCCTCGTCCGCCCAAACTTCTTGGAGAATTAAATCCCGTTGCAGCACCTGGTCGGGACTGGCGGCGAAAAGTCGGAGCAATTTCGCTTCCCGAAAAGTCAGGGTCTGCTGGACGCCGTTGCAAATGAGCACCTGACCGGCGGCATCGAGGCGGGAGTTTCCGAATTCCAGCCAATCCTTTTCCCCGGCGGCATCGGGTGCAACAGGCGCAGGTTTTTTCTTGCGAAAAAACCAAAAACCGACCGGCAAAGCGCCCAATATCAAAAATAGCAGCAACCCGGTTTTGCCCGTCCAAAACGGCTGATTGTCACCAATTTCTGAAAAGGTGATTTCGATAAAATGACAGCCTTCGGGCATCGCCCGACCGCCGCAGGGCACGTTGCCATTTTTCAAAAAATCAAGTTGATGATAACCCAGGTCAAGGACGTCATCGGCGCAGCGGCGCACCGCCACCTGGTAGGTTTGCCGAATGCCGTATTGGTCGAGCGAGGTTTGAAGCAGGGCAGGGAGTTTTTCGTAGTCGAAAGATTGTTCGAGCCGCAATTGCCAGACGCCCTCGCCCGCCCGCTCGACCGCCGGAATGCGGCTCGTGCTGTCGCCCGATTGGCGCAGCAGTCCGTCAGCAGTCCGGCGGAGGGCGAGGTTGACTTTTTCGGGCGAAAAATCCTGCGACGATTTTTCCGACCCGGTGAGCAGCCAAGCCAGAAAAGGCAAGGCGAACAGGAGCAAAAACCGCATTTTTTTAAAGCTTAAGGAAGAAAACATACCCGAAGATAGGGCAGTATTTCAACAACCTGCATTTGCCAATACAGCATAAACCATTTCCCCTGAAACCGTCAAATTGAAGAAGTATTTGCCGAGGGAGGGTAGCACACACTCCCATGTTTTGCCCCCGTCGGCGGAGCGAAAAACGCCAGCTTCGAGGCTGCAAAAAAGATATTTGCCCGCCTGTTCGATACCAAGAATGAACTTCGACCCCGGCAGGTTTTCGTCCATGTTTTGCCAGGTATTGCCGCCGTCAGTGGATGTGAACAGTCTATCCTGGTTTTGGAACTCCTTGTCACTGCTGCGGATGGCAACCAACCCTCCCTCGATGCGTCCTGTTTTGACACTATCCTGATTTTGGAACTCCTTGCCACCGCTGAGGATGGCAACCAACCCTCCCTCGATGCGTCCTGTTTTGACAGCTCTTCCGCCAGTGTTCAGCACGTAATCCCATTGCTCGCCGCCATCGGTCGAGCGCAGGACGCCCTTGTAACCGCAGGCGAACAAGACGCCGTCCGCCTCGGCGAGATTTGTCACGATGCCCTTTTCAAAGACCACTTTCCAGGTTTTCCCGCCGTCCGTGGATTTGTAAATGCCGCTGTCGCAACCGGCAAAAACAGTCCCGCCGGAGGTCTCCAAAACGGTTTGCACGCCCTTGTCTTTCAAGTTTTTGTGCATGGGCAACCAGCAGCCTATGCCCGGTATTTTCTGGAAAAAACCGTTTTCCCAACTACTGATATACATGCCCATGCCGCCAGGAAAAATGCCGGTAATTCTTTCAGGCAGGAAAATTCCATTTTCCTTTTCCCACATCATCGGGGAAGTGGTCGTGGCGCTGCGAAACAAGCCCTTTTCAGCGCCTAAAAAGATTTCGCCATTGCTCGCAAAAGAGCAGATGACTGGCAAATCTTTGGGCAATCCCGCACTGACGTCCTGCCAGGTCTGCCCGCCGTCGAGGGATTGATAGACGAGATTGGATGCCGTCGGCTCGGCTTTTTCAGTAGCCTGTAATTCGGCGGCAGGTTGAAAGCCAACGACGGCTGCCAATGGCTGTTCACTTTCCGAATATTGCTGACAGGCTACGAGGAATTGGATGAAGAACAATGAAGCGAGAATGCGGATAATCATGACTTTGTCTTTTTTAGTGAAACAATGAGACAAAGGTGAAGGCAGGGAACAGAGGGGCAATATTTCGGGTGTAAAACGATGTAACGGAGTTGTAAAAGGATGTTTTTGGCGGAGATCATTCCCATGCGGCAACTGCTCAAGACTGTACTATTTGCATTTTTTCCGTGCAGATAGTATTACGATTTGCACGGAAAAAATGCAAATAGTATAGTTTCGCACAAAAAAGTATGATAGACAGAGGCATTTACACTGACTTGCTCGACCATCTTGAAAAGAAGCAAATCACCGTTTTGACGGGAATGCGCCGGGTGGGCAAAGCCACTTTATCTTCTTCGCATCCGCCTGTCTTCCGTCTTGGAGGGAGTTGATTTTATTTTGCGTGGTTTCTGTCAGATTGAGTTCGATGTCTTCACACCCAGACCGACCGCACGGGGCGCCCTCGGTGTGAAGACATCGAACTCAATACACTAATTGTCCGGTATTTTCTCACCGTAGTGCTTCAGGTATTTTATCGAGTTGAGCTTGACATTTTCCGGCGGGTTCATGCTCAGCGACTTTTTGAAGTTTTTAACTGCATTCTCTTTATCGCCTTTCATAGCGTACACTTCGCCGAGACTGTCCCAGGCGTTGGCGCTTTCGGGATGCCTTTCCGTGTTGAGTTTCAGGATATGAATGGCGTCGTCGTGCAAGCCCTGGTTGGCGAGTTGATAGCCGTATTGGTTGAGTTCGGCTTCCGAGCCGAGCGCCAGGGCGGCGGTTTTGGTTTTTTCAGCTTCTTCGGTCTTGCCCAATTGTTTCAACAAGCCTGCTTTCGCCATGAGTGTGTTGAAGTTCTTGTTCATCGTGACGGCTTTTTCCGCCCATTTGAGTCCTTTTTCCAGTTCGACTTTGTTCAACATGGCATAATTGGCTGCCGAGGCATAACCCTGCCAGGTGAACCCGACGGGCCCCTTCAATTCTTCTTCGGCATTTGCCAGCACGATAGCGTCCACCGCAAATTCGATAGGCACGGGGAATTGCTTTTTCTCCCAATTCAGCACCAGCTCGGCGGAGTTTTTCGTGAGGTTGACAAAATCGTAAGTCAGCAATTCCGTCATCGGGATGGTTCGCAACTGAATTTTTGACCGCACCTGAACCCGGTCAGGCTCGTAGAAAAAACTTCCCCAGGAGCGGCTGTCTTTTGACAAAATCACCTCCCCGCTGTCGTCCTTGTTGATGACAAAAAACAATCCGTAGCGACCTGCGGGAACCGGCTGCCCCGCCACTTTCGCCTCGTGCGAAAGCTCAATCACCGTGTTTTCGTTAGCGCCTGCCCGCCAGGGAGCTTCTTTTTGATTGCCAAATCCCTGGACATTCCAGCCATAAGGCACCAGTTCGCCCCATATCACCCGGTTCTTGACGGAGGGTCTCGAATATTCAACCGTGACGGTCGAGATACCTACCTTTTGGGAAACCTGGGCAGCAGGGCTGGGCGTGGCAGGAAGGGTAATGCCTTGCGCCCAAACAGCAACGGATGTTGCAGTTGCCAGCATTACCGACAAAAACTTGATGGAAAAAACTGCTTTCATGGTAGTAAATATTTAGTGAAGAAAAGTGAGTGGCATCTGTTTGGAGAAGGCAGCAATTTCAAGAAATGCCACATCGGTTTGCATCACCCGTAAGGGGGGAACTATCTACCTGGTATGCTTGGCGCAGCGATAAGCGGAAGCGAAAGGAGTCCGCAGCAGAAGGTTCTTAGTACGATTTTTGAAGGGCAGCTCTCTCCGCACAACCCCCACGTGCTCATAAGTAGTCAGACGAATTTAAACAACACTTTTTTTCTTTCAACACATAGTCACATAGTCCACATAGTTTTGATAATCAGAAAACTATGTGGACTATGTGACTATGTGTTGAAAGAAAAAAAGTGTTGTTTAATCCTGCTCAACAACTTAAATTCTCACAATTAACAAATATGAACCTAAAGGGCATTTTTTCTACCATCCAAAACAGGACGATAATACTTGTTTTGGCTTTGGCAGGCGCTCTTAACATGCAAGCCCAAAACCAAGAGTCTTCCACACTTGAAGCCGGGAAAAAACAGGCGCTCATCGTGGAAATTGTTGGAAAGGTCATTGACAAGGTGACAAAATTGCCCTTGGAGTTCAGCACCATTTCCTTGTATTCCAAAGAGGATAGCCTCGTTCTGACAGGCACTGTCTCGAATGCCGAGGGTGCATTTTCATTGGAAACCAGCCACCGAGACTTTTTCCTCAAAGTAGAGTTCTTAGCCTACCTGTCTGCAATTGTTGAAGTACCTGAACTGGCAGAGAGCCAGGTACGGATTGACTTAGGGGTCATCGAACTAATACCGAACGTGGAGAGCATGGCAGAAGTAGAAATAAGAGCGGAGAAAAGCTCGGTAGTAATGGCATTGGACAAGCGGGTTTTTTATGTGGGAAAAGATTTAACAAGTGTCGGCGGAACGGCGGAAGATGTGTTGAGAAACGTCCCCGGCATCTCGATAGACAGCGATGGACGGTTTAATTTGAGGGGCAATGGCAACATTCGCATTTTATTGAACGGCAGGGCTTCCTCTTTGGTGAGCAATGAAAATTTACCGGGCTTGCGGCAAATCAGGGCTAACCAAATTGAGCGGGTTGAAATCATTACCAATCCTTCGGCACGTTACGAGGCGGAGGGCATGGCAGGCATCGTCAATATCGTTCTCAAAACAAATCAGCTAAAAGGGTTGAACGGCTCATTGGATGCGCATTTTGGCAACAATAAAAACAAGGGACTGGGAGCTAATTTCAATTATAACAAGGGTAGGTTTAATGGTTTCCTGGGAATTGGCGGCTGGTATGCCAACTCGCCAGGTACCGGAAGTTTCAGGAACAGATTCTACAACCTCGAATACCCGGACAGCACCATATTTTCCAATATGAACAGAACGCACGAACGTGCTTCTTTGCCCGGGTTTATCAAGTTTGGAGCAGACTATAACTTTAATCCCAAGAATACTATCACAACGTCTTTCGCCTATCGCAAAAGCAATGGAAAAAATTCCTCCGATTTGAAGTATAAAGATGCTTTAGGTAGTTACGGCAACGTTTTCCTGATTACGCAACGATTGGAAGATGAAAAGGAGAAAGAAGCGGATTTGCTGTATTCCCTGATTTACAAAAAATCATTTTCAAGGAAAGGGCACCAGTTGATTTCAGACTTTCAATATGAAGATAAAGCAGCGGAGAAAACCTCCGTTTTTGAAGAGCAATATTTTGACGGGTTAAATAATCCTTTGAGCGGTGTGGACTACCTTCAATTATCCGGCAACGAAGAAGGCAACCGCAGGCTGGGAATTAACCTGGATTATATCCTTCCACTAAAAACAGAAGGTAAGTTTGAAGCGGGATGGCAAAGTTCCTTCCGGGAGATATTCAACAATTATGAGGTAAAAGAAATTATCAATAGCATTGAAAATCCGGATGCAGACTTTACCAATGATTTTTTATACCGGGAAACCATCCATGGCGTCTATTTAAACTTTGGAAAGGCAATCAACAAATTCACCCTGCAAACCGGGCTGCGGGTGGAGCAATCCGACGTCAGCACAAAATTGCTTGCCACCAACGAAGTAAATCCCCGCAAATATACCGACCTGTTCCCCAGCGCATTCCTATCCTATAATTTATCCGATAAAAACTCCTTCCAATTAAGTTACAGCCGCCGCATCCAACGCCCGGTCTCCTCTGATTTAAATCCTTTTTTCACGATAAGGGACAGGCGAAACATCTTTAGGGGAAACCCCAATATCGAACCCGAGCACACAAATTCTTATGAGCTTGGTTATATCCGGTATTGGGAAAAGGCGTCATTGAGTTCCGTGGCATATTTCCGCAAGACACATAATGTCATTAAAAGAATCCAACGGATAGATGCGGATTTTCCGGGCGTTACCATCACGCAAGCTGAAAATTTAGACTTCAAAAGAAATTATGGAATAGAGCTTACTTATGCCTATTTCCCGCATCAAAAATGGCGGCTCAATGGCGATGTGAATTTCTTCCATTCTCTTTCCAAGGGTACTTTTGAGCACGAGGGGCAGGAGGTTTTTGTTGGAGGCGGTTCATTCTCCATGGAAGCCAAGACCAGTTCCAGGTTCACGATTTGGAAAAAAATCCTTACCCAGCTAACGCTTGGCTACTCTGCCCCCAGAACGACCACCCAAGGCATCAATAAGTCCACCACGGCACTTGACTTTGCCGCAGGCATGGACTTTTTGAAAAAAAATGGAACGTTGACTTTGAGTGTCAATGATATTTTCAACAGCCGCCGCCGCCGTTCCTTTTCAGAAGATGAAACCTTCTTTTCCGAGGATAATTTTTTGTGGCAATCACGAACCATCCTTATTTCCTTCAATTATCGTATCAACCAACAGAAGGAACCCAATCGAATTTATGTCAATCCTTTAATAGAAAAGGATGAGGTGGAGTATTGATTTTTGGGCTCATGTTCCTTTCGGGCTGAACCGTGAACCGTACCGCCGAACTCCAGTTCGGCGCATGAACCAAAATTTTTTGGCTCATGTCGGTTTAGCATGAGCCAATTTTTTATCAACTCCCAGGGAGGGTAATTTCCGCCAGCCTCGTTTTAATGACGAATTCAAGAAGGCTGCTGGCTTTCAAATACTTGATTTTCAGCAGCCTGATAACTCTCAACAAAATCTTTAGAATTATGAACAGTCCAGTAAAATCATCCCTTTTGCTGCTCGCAACCGCCTTTGTAATTGTCTTTTCCAGTTGCGAAAAAGACTCCGACCCGGTGTCCGCTGAAGATGCCGCCACCATCGAAAAAGCGAAGCAGTCACTGAGCAGCCAACAACTCATTCTTTCCTCTTTCAACATCGCCCAACGGGGTGCGGAAAAGGCGAATGAACTGACCAACGGCAACGAAATTGAAGAGCGCACGGACACCTGCGGAAGCGTGACCGTGACGCCGCCCGACCTCGTTTTTCCCAAAGTAGTCACCGTTGATTTTGGCAGCGGTTGCACCGACGCCGATGGCAAATTCAAAGCCGGGAAAGTCATCCTGACGGTCGGCGCATTTTGGGAGTCCGGCGCTCAAATCATTGTCGCTTATGACAATTATGAGGAAGATGGCGTGAAGGTGGAGGGGCAATTTGTTTTCACCAATCAAAGCACCGCCACTGCCGCCATACTTCGAATTGATGCGCAAAATATCAAGCTGACTGACCCCAATGGTTACACTTTCGCTTTCAGCGGCAATCAAACCTACACCCAAATTGACGGTCACCCGACCTGGTGGGATTGGCACGACGACATCTATGAAGTCACCGGCAGCATTTTCACTACACTGACCAATGGAGAGACAGTTAACTGGCTGATTCAGACGCCTTTGGAGAAAGCCAACGCTTGTTACTACGTCAGCAAAGGCACGGGTATTCTCGACATCAACGGGCTGGAAGTGCTGGTTAATTACGGAAACGGCAATTGTGACAACAAGGGCACGTTGACCATCAATGGACAGGTTTATCCGTTCACGATGTAAGCGTTGATAGTGACCGGGTGACTCCAAGTCACCCGGTCACTTTGCCTCATTGACCCGCATTTGGCTGAAGATAGCGCCAGATGCGGGTCTTTTTTTTGGGCAGAGCTGGCCAGTTTCTAATTCGCTGGCGCACACGTTCGCCAATAAATTGCTGAAAACATAGACATTTGAGCTTACAAATCAATCCAAATAAAATGGTCAGGAAGCATTCAGTTTTACTCGGAATAACCCTTGCAATAGCGTTTTTGCTGATTTCCACTGCCTTTTATCCCGGCGGCTCGCAACACGATGCCAATGCCCCCGGCTTCAATTGGCAGCACAATTACCTGAGCAACCTGCTCAATCCAATAGCGGTGAACAAGTTGGACAATCCCGCCTACCCCTGGGCGGTCGCCGGAATACTTTTCCTCTGCATCGCAGTCGCCGTGTTTTTTGTCCGGTTTTCAAAAAAAATACCTTTGAAAAGCGCCGCCAACGTCATCAAATATGCTGGCGCAGGAGGGATGATATTCGCAGTTTTGGCGGCGACGCCTTGGCACGATTTGGCAGTGATGGTGTCGGGGACGCTGCTTTTGTTGAGCCTGTTTTATATCACCGTATTTACTTTTAAATCCGGGTTGCACCTGCTGAAAGCCTTCTCCGTTGTTTGCTTGCTTGTATTCTATGGTTGCAGCTTTGTTTATTATACCAGCACTCATTTAGAGTGGTTGCCGATTTTACAAAAGACCAGTCTTGTGATGAATCTTATTTGGATATTGGCGCTGGAATATGCTACGGAAAGTGAGGATTTTCAGCGGTGAAAAAAACGAGGCGCATGTCGGTTTTGATTGAAACCTCCGTGCCGCCCCAAACACCATTTGGGGGGGGGGCCACACCCCAACAGCGGGTTTTGGGGGCGCTTTT